>CAZASC010000041.1:0-26543 GCA_964487695.1 uncultured Victivallales bacterium | reverse complement strand
TTGAATCGAACCCAGATACTTTGGCTTCGAACTGAGGTTGCAAGCCCGGCAACCTGGGGTGCCGAGCATCGAACCTTGGTTCGCTGGCATCCATCTCAGGTTGTAAGCCTTCCAACCTGGGTTGCCGGTGTTCCAACCTTGGTATTTTGGCTTCCAACCGAGGTTGCCGACCTTCCAACCTATATACTTCGCCTTCCAGCCTGGGTTGCAGGCCTTCCAACCGAGGTTGGAAGACCGGGTATCCGGGTTGGTTTCAATCCGGACGAGGGGCCGTCTGGTACATCTCTTCTTGTCAACATTCTCACGGCAGTCTGAGACGACCGGCCACCCAAAGAATCATCCAGCCAATCTAATGGCAAATGCGCCCCAACGTTTGCTTAATTCCCGTTGCAAATCGAAGCTGGAGGTATAACATTCATGACAATCGTATTGCAGGATAAAAAAGCCACGTGTTTTCCTTCAGTGGAAAAATACCTGAGAAATGGCGGCGCCATCGTCCAGAACCAAGACGTTGTGCGTGACGGCAAAATCATCACGGCGGTGGGACCTGAGGCGGCAAAGGAGTTTGCGAAGGCCATCGTGTCGGCAATGGAATAAAGTCGTCAATTTGGGCATCCCACGATCACTTGCAATAGAATGCCGGACGTTGTATTGTTGATTACATATGAGCGCAAAGACTGAAGCCATAAGGATACGCAATTTGTCCGTGGTCTTCCCTGTTCGCGGCAAGGATATCAGGGCACTCGACAGAATAAATCTCACAGTGGAAACAGGACAGATATTCGGTTTCATCGGTCCGAACGGCGCAGGCAAGACCACGACGATGCATGTTCTTCTCGGCTTCATCGCGGCGACATCCGGCGAAGCGCACATATTTGGTGCCGCCGTGCGTGAATCCATTGCACGCCAGAAAATAGGCTACCTGCCTGAATACCCTGACACATACAAATTTCTAACGGGACGAGAACTTCTCACCATGTCGGGACGCCTTTTCCTTATGAAAGGAAAGCGATTGCAGAACCGGATCGACGAAGTCATGGAACAGGTCGGCATCGCAGAAGCAGCTGATCGCAGGATCGCGACTTATTCGCGCGGCATGACTCAAAGAATTTGCCTGGCCCAGGCTCTGATCAACGATCCGGAACTGGTGATCCTTGACGAGCCAACAGGCGGACTCGACCCGATTGGCAGAATGGAAATAAGGAAGGTCATCTCTGAACTCCGGAGCCGCGGCAAGACGGTGTTTTTCTCTTCGCACGAACTTTCGGAAGTGGAACTCGTGTGCGATCATATTGCGGTGCTTTCAAAAGGAAAACTTGTGGCGGAGGGAAAAGCATCCGACCTGGTAAAACCCGGCGAAAGCCTGGAAAAATACTTTATGCAAGTGACAGGAGCCATCTGAAGCGCCTATGAGCAGAATAGCCACAATAGCATGTGTCGTGTGGATGGAAATGATACGGCGGAAAGACGTCTATGTTCTCTTGATTCTCCTGGGTGCCCTGCTCGTTGCGCTCGTGTCCCTTGACGTATTTGGACTTGGCGGCGTCGCAGGCTATGTCAAAGAAGTGGGACTGCTCATGGCGTGGGTATTGGGATGGATACTCGCCATTAGCGTCAGTTCGCGCGAACTTCCACAAGAGGAATCGCGAGGTACAATTTACTCGCTCCTTGCAAAACCGGTGACCCGATTCGAAATCATCGCCGGTAAATGGCTTGGAGCTTGGACGGTGGTGTGCGCCGCTGTGCTGCTGTTCTACATTCTCGTAATCGGTGTGGTTATCGGGAAAGGCGGAGGATTCAACACGCTCACGCTGTTGCAGGGTTATTTAATGCATTGCGCCGTGCTGGCGATACTTTGTGCGATAGGCCTCGGCTTCTCAACCAGACTCAATCACGATGCGGCGGCTTCCATCTCTTTTGTGCTTACAGCCGCTTCCTTTACGATCGTTCCACGAATCCCCGAATTCATGGCCACCGAGACAGGGATACGCGCAGGCTTCCTGATGTTTCTTTATAATTTTCTGCCTCACTTCGAAGTTTTTGACATGCGCTTGCTGATCAGTCACAGCTTCAATCCAATTTCGTGGAAAGTTTTCTTCATGGCGCTCGCATATGGCATGGCGCTTACGTCCGTTGCGATCCTGCTGGCATGGATTGCATATCGGAACAAACGCTTCTCACGCGGAAGTCTCGCGCAGTAGAAGCCCGGACATGGAAGCCGAACAAACGCAACAACCGATGAACGCCCGAACAGCCAACGTCTGGCCCTTTGCGGGGATAGTTTTGCTCTGGGGCTCCGCATTCTGCATCTCCTGCTGGCTGACATTCACGCCTGCGCCCAGCGTAACCGACGGATCCATTGGGCGCTCCGTCGTAGCCAACATTCTCGGCGAGAGCCGTATGGCTTTGAGCGATCGTTTCTATCTCCAGGCCGACACTGAGTATCACAAAGGAATCGGGCATATCAGGGACGAGGCGTTCAATGACAGCATATACCAGACGATTTTGACAGAGACAGCACCCACAATGCACATCCATATCAGAGGCAAGAGCGTCCAGGAGATGATGCCGTGGCTATTGTTCACGATCCGCTGCAATCCGCAGGACGTTGACGCGTATCTCGTGGCCGCTTTCTGGCTTGCCAGCGATGATGTCGCCCGACCGGATCTCGCGCATGAGCTGCTCAAGGAAGGCCAATGCAATATTCCGTTTAACAGCGAGATCCAATTGGAAGACGGCAGAATCTATCTAAATCAGGGACGGCTCGCTGATGCAAAACGCAAATTCGACGCCGGTCTTGCCTTCTGGCCGGGGGCGCATAGCGCGGACGACAAGGATGCTCAAAGCGACAAAGCAGAACTTCTGCTGTACAGAGGACTGCTCTACGAGGCCGACGGCCAGACGAATAAAACCATAGAAGCGTTCGAGGAAATACTCCGGATGTTTCCGGCCCGAACATCGCTGCGAACACGTATAGACGAGTTGAAGAATGGCGAGGAGCCTTCGATCTTGGCATCAAGCATGTGGCGTGATATTCTCAACAAATATGAAGAAACAAGCAGGGCTTGTGATCGCAAGAACGACGAAGATGCGCATGACGTGCAAGAAAAAGCTGAATAATTTAGCATTCATGGTGATATCCAGTGTATCTAGAATTCTATAAACTCAGGGAACATCCCTTCAATATAACGCCCGATCCGCGATTTCTCTATTTTGCCACCCACCATAAGGAAGCATACGATCACCTTATGTATGGCATTAAGAGACGGAAGGGCTTCATCGAATTGACCGGCGAGGTTGGGTCGGGCAAGACAACGCTCTGCCGAGCGGTGCTCGCCAATCTCGGGAAAGATGTCGAGACTGCGCTGATACTCAATCCTTCACTGACCGAAACTCAATTGCTCAGAGCGATGCTGAACGATTTGGGCCTGAGCCCTAGGGGAAACGACCGGCTGGGTTACATTGAAACCCTGAACGAGTTTCTTCTCGAAAAAAATCGTGAAGGAATAAATGTAGCCCTCCTGATAGACGAGGCACAGGACCTGTCACCGCAGGTAATGGAGCAGATCAGACTGCTGTCCAACCTCGAGACCGATCAACAGAAATTGATTCAAATAGTGCTGTGCGGACAACCTGAATTGAAGGAGCGACTCGCCCGTCCTGAGTTGCGCCAGCTCAGGCAAAGGATAACCGTCCGCTATCATATACCTCCCTTGACAGTTGAAGATACCATGATGTATATCAGACACCGCCTGTGGGTAGCCGGTTCCGACGGGAGTATCGTATTCGATTCTGGCGCCGTGCGTGAAGTATACAGATATGCAAAAGGCGGACCGCGGCTCATCAATGCTGTCAGCGATAATGCGCTCCTTGCCGGCTATGTCGCAGGAACAAAGCACATTGACGCCCGTTGCGTCAAAAGAGCGATAGCACAGTTGGAGGGAAATGGATGAGCCTTATTCAAGAGGCACTCAAAAGGCAACAGGAAGAAGCCAGAAAACTCACCGCTTCTCTTGAACCACCGGTCGTTCAGCAGCCGCCTGGACAGGAACCACCGGTGGCGCGAACCGCCTCCGGACTCCAGGTGGCATCGTCACCGCCACCTCCAGTACCCGAGGAAGGCACAGTGCCGCCGCCAGAGGAAGAACCAAAGAAGCATTCCAAGTTTGCGGATAAGCGCGTGCTGCGCCTTGTCCTTAGTATAATTCCTATAGCTTTGATCCTGCTTGGCGGAGGCTTTTGGATAGCTAAGAGCATGCTGAGCGCCAAACCTCCGCAAGCCGCCCCCTCCACCAAGCCACGCGTTCAAATTCCTCCACAAACGACTGCGCAGCCTGTGAATCCACCGTCAGCCACAGAAATTCCTGCTCCTCCCAAGCCTGGGGCCTTGCAGCCGACAGCGGTTGCAGCACCCTTGCCGGCGTCAACTTCGCAGACGGCGGCAGTGTCATCGGCAGCGCAGCCAAAAGCAACGTCACTGCCCACCCCGGAATCGGCCGCCCCCGCTGCGACGCAGAAACAAGCGGAAGCAACGGGAACGCTGCCGGGAACAAACGAAGCGCCGGCGGCTGTAGTCGAGCAGCCGAAACCAGCTCCGCCACCAGCGCCTCTGGTGTGGCCGGTGCTTACGGTGAGCGGTGTCATGGGAAAAGGAACCAAGGGAGCGGCCAAGATCAACAACATAATCGTGGAGGTTGGTCAGGAAATTGACGATGTGAGACTCGTTGCCATTGGCGTCCAGAGCGTTCAGCTGGAATATAAAGGCCACGAGCGCACTGTAAAAGTCGGGCGATCCACGCAGTAATGCGTTAAGCGCCTCTGGTAGCCTTCAAATTTGCGAGAGCCTTGTCGAATTCGGATGGTAAAGACATAAAAAAGTGACACTTTCGCCCTGTCAGCGTCTCAACGTCTTTCTTTAACTGTTTGTCGTAGGGATTCATTACCACAACAAGGGCGTCTTTGCCTATCGTCTCGAATACAAAAGCTCCGCGCCCCATCATAAAATCCATGGACATTGGCGTGGCCTCGTCCGGTTTGAAATCGAAACTTGCAAGCGAGATGATGGGTGTACCGCATTCCTTGGAAACGTACGCCATTATCTTCTCGATATTTTTGAAGGCGCGATTCTCGAGAACGTGAAGGACCGAGACAGTCGTGGCGCTTTCAACAGCCGACATTTCCGTGAGATCCTGCACAACGCTGGCATATTCCTCCTGTGTGAGTTGATTGGCCTCCAGCAGATTCCATGCGAACGCAAGCTCATCAGCCATGCTGAATGTGGTACGAACATGTTCAGTAGTGGGAGTTTTCACATGCTGCCGGGAACCAGCGTCCGAAGCGGCACCGTCCGTCACTGAAGAAACGGTGGGAGGCTTCTGCCTCTCCACAAGCCTTTCCATGCGACCAAGCAACTCTCGCGCGGATTCATCGTCCGCGGCATGTGGCCGCACCTTTTCAAGCAACAACCTGGCAACCTCAATGTCCTCTTCTTCAACTATAACGTTACCCAGGCGGAAGAGATAAGCACGGGCCTTGGCAAAGTCGCCAATCTGCTCGTAGGCGTTCCACAGCGCTTCAAGCGACGCACGATCTGTCGGGAGCGCTTCAAGGATTTGCTCAAAAGCCGAGATGGCACCCCAAACCTCAGCCTCAAGATCCTGTTTTTGGGGACTATCTTCCTGCTTTTTCATCAATAGTGGGCTCTGCGTGGCATGAAAATACGTATTTGCCTCGCTTGTTTCGATACTATTGATAGCATTGCACAAAAGGCCAGTCAACGAATGTTTTATTTGAATGTTCTGGTTTTTATTTTTCCCTTGCGTCAATTCAAGTTCCAACATATAAACTGCTCTTCAAATGGAGTTTCAACGTAATAACCAACACAGAACGGAGGTAGGTATAGTGAAGAAAGTCAGCGTATTACTGGTAATTGCAGCATTGGCAATGGTGGGTTTGATGGCCGGTTGCGAACATGGCAGCTCAGGCGGATCGAATGATGCGATTGGAACATGGCAGGTAACCACAAGCGAAGGGACCATGTATCTGGTTTTCAATGCCGATGGGACGTTCGATATCGAGGGGACTCCTGGCGGTGCACCGGGAGCTACCGGCACTTATTCGATTAGTGGCGATACTATCACGTCGACATGGGCAAGTTCAGTCAAGACCGGAGAAGTTGACGGTACCATCAGTGGCACCAGCATAACTGGCACATTCAGTGAGGACCAACCGCCGAAGAGCCTTTCGTTTACCGGGACGAAGCAGTAAGTCGGCTTCGCAAAAAAAACAGAGCCCTCCCGTGTTTAAATCCGGGAGGGCTTTTTTGTCTCGTAACATAATTTTTGCAAGCACGTCCGAACAGCCGCGATCTGACGTGATGATTTCTGCGAGCTTGACTTGCGTCATGTTTCTATGGTATAAGTCCTTTTAGTCGTTCGTTTTAACATAGAAACCAAAGGATATTCCGCATAAACATGAGAAACTGGTGGAAACGATTTGGACTTTCCTGCCTAAGCATCTTAATAACGTGCAGCCTCGTTTATGTGCTGCACCTCACCTTCCGATCCTGGAAGTTATATAATTATGCCAGGACGAATCCGCGAGCAAGCACAACCCCAATTTACCAAGCCGATCCAGTCCTCGGTTACGCGCAGGTGCCAAATTCCAAAGGTTTCCAGTGCTGGCCTGTCGAACCCAAAATCCAGGATTGCATTGATGCAAACGGTTTTCGAATTCCCCCCAATGACGAGGGCACGAAGCATCGCCCACTGATTCTTACTCTTGGATGCTCGTTCACCTATGGCACAGGATGTCCCGCCGAAGACACATATTCCCATAAATTAGCTCAAATGCTTGGCGGTTCTGAAATCAACGCCGGGGTGAGTGGTTACGGGCTGGCCCAGATGCTCATTCTCGCAGAGCGTCTTATTCCGAAGTATAAACCCGATTACGTGGTAGTTCAGTACTCTCCGTGGCTGCTTGATCGATCCATGAATGTGCTTGCGCCCACTCTCTTCGTGTTTCAGCCTACCCCATACTTTGCCACAGGCGAGGATGGCATGATCGATCTAAACCGGCCAGCTTTCATGACAGCGGCTTTCCGGCTGGATTTATCGAAGTATTACAAGACCCGGCTGAAAACCATGAGATTCATTTTATTTGCGGCAAAGGTCGGGTTTCCGGTATTCATTCATGACGATTGGAATTGCCTTCAGTATAAGTTGCGCGCACTGGCTGGGCTCGAGAAACATCCAGCACAACGCCGGGGAGATGTAATCGCATATGCTTATGGCCAGATAAAGAATCTATGCGCGATAAACGATTCGTCTTTGATCGTGTTGGTTTTGGGAAACAAGAAGAACCCGGAACCAATACCGCCGGAACTGGAAAAACTTGACCTGTGTATCGTTGACGCGCAAGCCAAGCTTCTCGGAAAACTCACTCACGACGATGAGCAAACCTATGATCGGATGTATCTAACATTAGATACAAATAACACATCCTGCTTCACTGGCCACCCCAACCCGCTGGCTAATTCCATCATAGCGCAGGCAGTTTCCGCCAGGATTACCAAAAACAGAAGAATCCATGAAGCAAAGGCGGAAACAGAAGTTCCCGTTCAAGCGCAGAAGTAGACATCTTCCTTCAACGCTACCACCCTGCGAAGAGAACTCACTATAACGAAAGAAAATGTGAGCAGGATTGATTTTGGGATACTGCTGCGAAAAATCGTCTCGAACAATTGACTCGACTTTCCGATCATTCACGCCATTCTCATATCCGGATTACCTGATGGTGAAGAGGAGACGATTCCGTGCGTGAACAATGGAAGAAGATTGCTGTCTGTGCGATAATTGCGCTGCTCGGGTTCAGCTTCCAAATGTGGATAGAACACCAGATGCGGCCTTATGCACTCGGAGGCGTGTATTTCCACAGATGGTCGTCCGAACGCATGATGCAGACAGTGCCGATCGAGGATCTGCGCGACCACCCTTTCAACACACTTTTCAATATCCACATTCAACCACCAGGTTTCGACGCGATCCGCTCGCTTTTTGCGCAGATACGGAGCACCAATGATGTCTTTAGTCTGGTTGTAAGAGTGGATGAATCGCTCTACGTTCTGGGCGCCATGCTGAATGGCCTTATGGGCGCGCTGATCTTCCTCTGGCTGTCCCGGCTGACGAAGCCATGGTTTGGGATGGTAGCGGCCGCACTTTTTATCGCTCATCCTGCATGCATTTTCTACGCAACGATTCTGGATGCCACGCTCGTCTCGACAGTTTTGATATTGGTAATGTATTACCTGCTGTGGCGATTAAGGGACGAGCCAGGCTCTTCGACTATTCCGCTCGCTGTTGCGGTTGTCGTGCTGTTCTTTACTAGGGCAGTCTTTCAATGGCCGGCTCTTCTCGTGTTTGGGGCGTCGCTGTTTCTCTTGAAAGTGCCGCGGCGCGAAATCGGCATCTTTCTTGCCGTCACAGGCGCCGTGTTTTGTTTGTATCTTGGCAAACAATACGTCCAATTCGGCATCCTCAGCACGTCGTCATTTTCCGGCCTGAACCTCGTTAAAACAGCTGGCTGGCCCGACAAAGAATACTCCGCATACCTCAAAGGACACGATGTGCTCGACCCCGCTCAAACGCCGGACAAGCCGATGCCTGACGTGCTCGTGCGAAAATGGAAGATGGATGGCTCGCCCAATTTTAACCACGTGGCGTATCTCTGGAAAAACAAGTCTCTCATGAAGGAGTACAAGAAACGTGTGGCCGCCACTGCTATCGGTGATATTCTGACGATCTATGCCGAGAACATGGCGACGTACTTCATGCCGTCCACAACATTCGAAAAGGGAAAACATGTCTTCATTAACCGTCTTGCATGGAAAGGCGTATACGACACAGTTTTTTCATGGCCAGTGCTGCCTGCGCTGCTCACGTTTTGCGGCTGTTACTGGTTGTGTGTGCGCTGGGATTTCCGAACCGGATTGGCGCTGCTGCTTCCCTCTGCATTCATAGCGTTCGTCTCGATCACATGCGAAAAGGGGGAGAACATGCGCTACAAATTTTTCATTGAACCGGTGTTTTACATTTTCATAGCATCGCAACTCTACGATATGGCCGCCCGGCTTTTTCGATTTGGGTACAGGAGGAGGTCTTCCGTCGAAGGCGCCGGGGCAAAGTCATCCATGTAACTTTCGCGTCCCGAACCATCGTCCTTTTCGCTTGAAATACGGCGTAAGGCGTCTATCGTCATGTCAAATGCAGATGAGACACGTATGAACAATTTGGCGGACCGGTTAAAAAGGATCGTAGCCAAACTTCCACGAGAGCTTTCCTTTGCACTCGGATTGTTTGCCGCGACACGGCTTGTGCTCGTAATCATTGGCGTTGTCAGCCGCGCGCTTCTGCCGACCAGCCCGCTTGTCCCAACTGCGCTTCACATAGGAAGATCTTCTTTATACACCGGGCATACCTGGCTGGACATCTGGGCTGTATGGGATTCCGTGTGGTACATTCAGATAGCGCAGCAGTGGTATCCGCCACAGCTCCCGCCCGGCCAGACAAACTATGGATTTTTCCCGCTCTACCCGTTGCTCGTGAGAATTGTAACGCCGATTGCCGGCAGCACTCTTGTTGCCGGCATCATTGTGTCCAATGTGTGCCTTATTATGGCCTGCGTGTTTTTGTATCGCTTATGCATGCTGTCGTCGGATGAACAGACTTCCTTGCGCTCAGTGAAATATCTTTTCCTGTTTCCATCTGCATTCGTGCTGTCAGGCGTATTCTCCGAACCGCTGTTCCTTCTGCTGGCGATCCTGTGTTTTTACCATGCCAGGAAACAGAACTGGCTGTTCTGTGGCGCGGCAGGATTCCTGGCTTCGCTAACCAGATCCAACGGTGTTTTCCTGGTACTGCCAATTGCCTATGAGTACTTCAAGTCCAAGGATTTCTCATTCATGAAGTTGCGGTGGGATGCCGTCTGCGTCTGCCTGATACCGCTGGGGGCACTACTGTTCGCCGGCTATTGCTACGGCATGACGGGGAATGCCATGGCGTACAGTTTTGCCAAGAAAACCGGATGGTACCTTATGCCGAGCAATCCATGGACAGCGCTTTGCTACAATTTGCATTCCCACGAGACGACGCTCAAGTTCAACGCTGTTTTCAGCATAGCCGTCATCCTCTCTCTCACGTTGTTCGTCAGAAAAATCGGATTTTCATTCTGGTTATACGGCATGATCGCCATCGTACTGCCACTGGTCTACGGCATTCCCAACCCTGTCAAACCCAATGCCATGACCTCTGTTTACGGAGTGATGCGGTTCTCTCTTGAAATATTCCCGCTTTATATTTTGCTTGCCAAATTGACCGTAAATGATTCCATTGACCGCTTTCTGACCGCGTTTCTTGCCATATTGCAGGGCGCACTGATGGTTTACTGGAGTCTGGGGCTTTCTATGGTTGTGTAAGGGAGGCGAAAGAAGTGCTGAACAACAAATCCGCTTTATTCATTTCAACGCTCAACGAGATTGAAGCGCTGCCGATACAGCTACCACGCATTCCGATTAAGGCGTTCGACGAAGTCTACGCGCTGGATGGCGGCTCGACCGACGGCACGCTTGAGTTCTACGCTAAAAACGGCATCAAGGTCGTCAAACCAGTGAAAAAAGGCGCCATCTTCAATGTCGGCGCAATGAGCACGGAATGCGAGTATCTCGTTTTCTTTGCTCCGGATGGAAATGAGAATCCTGACGACATTCTTACACTCTTGAACGGCTTGAAAGATGGTAATGACATGGTCATTGCGTCACGCTTCATTCAAGGCGGAATCAATGAGGAAGACAAGGAACTTTTCAAGTGGCGCAAGTGGGTCAGCGGAACATTCAACTTTCTCGTGCATATCCGGTGGGGCGGCCACATTACGGACACGATCAACGGATTCCGCTCCGTGCGACGCAGCAAGCTGATCGCGATGAATCCTGAGCCGACGGGCTTCGATATTGAATTCCAGATGTCCATCCGCGCCCTGAAGCTGGGTCATAAGGTTGCTGAGATTCCCACGGTTGAAGGAGATAGGCTTGGCGGGAAAAGTGTCGCCCATTCTTTTCCCACCGGCTGGCTGATCTTGAGACGTTATCTGAAGGAATTTTTCACAGGCGTCAAGCCACCAAAAGACGGGAAACTCAGGACAACACTGGCCTGATCGGCTTTTGAATTGCCACATTCCTGACGGCTTCATCCGTCAGAACCTTTTGCATTTGTCGTCGCCTCACAACACTCACAGGCGCTATCCGCACAAATATATTTCTTGCATTAGCACAATGCAATTTGTAGTTATCACGTAGAAACTAATAAAGGATAAAACTTATCACGTAGAAATATGAAGACCGGCGGCAGACCTCGAAAATTCTCCTCACCAAGTCATCCAGTTACGGTGACACTGGAAGAGAGAACTCTCCTCTTGCTTGAATCTGTAGATCGTGACAGGGCAAAAGCCATCACCAAGGTAACGGACGCGGCAACCGGCTTGGCCACGGATTCACCGTGGAAAGTCAAACTGGTGGAGGTTGAAAAAGGGGCCGCGCTGATTGTTGTTGCTCCAAGCTCCCATCTAAGAAGCATTCCATGGCTCAGATTGGCAGAAATATGCCCGGGCAATTACATTCTGGTGCTGCCATCCGGAGTGCCTATTGAAAGATTGGAAGTGGCCGTAACGGATATGATGGAGAACGAGCCGGACATGATTGACTACGAAAAAGGATTATTGGATGAGTTGCGAAACTGCCTTGTGCGTCTGCGCCGTGGAAACAAGATGAGCAAGTCGGAAATCATATTTGTCGAAATGAAATTATAGGCGTTTTGTATTTTTCATCGGACTGAAGACAACCGTCATGGTTGTCTTGAATGCAATGAACAACCGGTTAAAATTGGGAATTGCTGTCGCGGTGTTCTGCACATTGTGCGCCACCCTGCTCGGAATGGGGCTGCATAAGACTCAGAAAGCCATCGTGGGAGATTTTTCTGCATTCTGGGTGAGCGCATGGTGGTTTCATGAACATCCGGACAACGTTCAGCTCTACTACCCAATGAGAGAAAATGGCATCACGAATTCATGCATCTGGGAACGTGCGCCGTTTTCAAAAGAAGGCCTTGTGACGCCATGGGTCATGTTTGGCTGGAAGCACGAGTATCCTTCGTCCAATCATCCCAGGCCAAAATTTTATCTGTATCCCCCTCTTTTTGCTATGCTCTTTACGCCGCTCACATTCATACAATCGCTACCCCACGCAGTTGCCGTCTGGCAATGTATCAATGCTGTCGCTTTCATTCTCGGCGTCATGTTGCTTGCCACTGTCATCCGCCCGCGGTGCATAACCTGTGTCAACTGGGCATCCGCGATACTGGCATGTTCGCTCGTCTTCTACCCATTGATCTGGTCCTTTGAGTTGGGCCAGAACTCGCTTCTGCTCTTCCTTGTGTGGACGTTGCTGCTGTGGGGACTGGTTGAACGCAGGGAAAACGTCGCCGGCATTGCGCTGGCCTTCCTGATATTCGTCAAACTCGCACCGATTGTGCTGGTTCCATGGCTGGTGTGGCGGCGTTTTTTCAGAACACTCACCATATCCATTTTTGCACTGTTTGTATTCCTGGGCCTCAGCGTGTGGGGTGCCGGCTGGGGAGAAGTGAAGACTTATTTCACAGGCATTGTCCCGCTGTTATCCACAGGAACAGCCTATTTTCAGAATCAGTCTCTTCTCGGGCACATGATGAGGCTTAATTGCAATGCAAAACCATTATCTGTTAGGGCCGGCATCCTGAATCCTGTGATGTTCGGCAAGTTTGTATTCGCAAGCCTCGCTGTTATTGCGGCACAGGCACTGGGCGTATTCATTCAACGGAACGACCGCCGTGAACAGATCATCCATGAATTTTGCGGATGGATACTTGTGCTCCTCATGGTGGGCTCTGTTGTCTGGTCGCACCACCTGGTGCTGGCGATCATTCCCCTGACGTACACCGCAAGCTGGATCATCAACCGCCTTACGGCCACTGATGGCCGCGCAAAGTGGTTCCAGTGGATTCTGCCTGCTACTATTCTGATTGTGTCCGGCGTTCTTCAAGGCGCCGCGCCGCCAAGTCAACACACAGTCGAGACCATTCACAATGCGGCATGGCTCTCATACCGTTTGATGGGCGTTCTAATGCTCTGGATTCTCCTTCAATTCCTTCATTTGATGGGCGGAAACGTCAAACGCGCCTGACGCAATCAGGCCTTCCGCTAATCCACAGACTGTTGAGTATTCCGCAGCAAATAAAGATAAACCAGTAGAAGAAGTCCGCCGAAGAACCAGTAGGATTGAAAGATATTGAAACACGTTGCAGCGAGACAATCCGTAAACGGGAAGTAATTGCTCAAGAGAAAATACGACACCACGAGCGCAACAAGCCATCCTCGCAAGTTGCGCTTCGCCAATGTCAACGGCAGAACCACAGCGAACATCGGCAAGACGATCCCGTAGTGATGTTCCCACACAACTGGAGCCGCCATGGTGAAACTTAACGCCGCGATCATCATGTCTGTAGTTTCCGCCTTTTCATGCTCCTTTCGTCGCCAGAAAAACGCCACGGCAAGGATGAAAAACGAGGATATCACAGTGCCGGCATGAACCCATGTGTTGTATGGCGGGAAGTATAAGTTTCTCCTGGCAAGATTCTTCCCATTGAATATGAGCCTGTGCAAAATACCGTTCACCGATTGATTTCTGCAATAACTTTCACCATGACTGGTCAGAAACGACAGCACTTTCACATACTCTTCGTGAAGTGGAAATCCATACTTGAAGACGGACAATGCCAGAAATGGCACAAATATAATCCCCCACCCCGCAGCAAAACGCCATTGTCTTCTCCACAGTGCCCAAATCACCATAAGACCTAATTGCGGTTTGATGGTGCAGATCAGCGCCACAAAAACGCCTGCAAGCCCTTTCCATCCGGTTATCCAGGCCAGAACAAGACATGCAAAAAAGAGATCAATCCACGACTGAATCTGACCAAGATGGTACGACCACATCCATGGGTAAAAGGTGAAAGCAAAACAAAGTGCCAACATTGAATTTACCGCTTTGTCAGGCCAGGCATGACTGCCATCGCACCAAACATACCGTTTCAGACTCAAGCAGTAAATGCACGCCACCACCAATGCCGCTAGAATCAGCGCATTTCGCGAGACCTTGTTCAATGCTTTATCAGAGTCGAGCCCACTACCATGCAATGGTTCGAGCCATAACAAACTCGTCGGTGGATACTGGAACTTGATGGGACGCCGGACAAACAAATTATCATAACAATCCATTCCGGGGTTTTCATGAATGTAATTCATGGCCCATCTCATTGACCCCCACGAATCAGCCAGTTTGCAGTCCTTTCGATAGAATTCCAGCGAACAATCAAGCGCAGTCGAAGAAAAGCCCATCAGGTGCAATGCCGCATTAATTGCGAAACAGTTTATCGCAAAGAATAGAACCAACCAGATGGTCAAAGGTGTGAACAACCGTTTTGGATTACCCGTTTCCGGCCCGGATGTTGGTTGAGAAGCCGCAGATGGCGCGCTGTTGCCAGAAGAAGAAGCGATACTCGTGACACGTTGACGCAAAATATTAGACATGAATGGAACCCTACTCCGCAGCGCGACATTCCGAATCCTCAAGATCCAATTTGTTAAGCCTGAAGTATCATATACTATACAGACGAAGGACAGGACAATTGGAAAACATTCCGCCATTCTGTCTTGGTTTTTCTTGCATAGCCCGGACAACTAGGCGATTAATATTGCCTTCACGAGATCGCCGAATCTTGCAGATAAAGTATGGAAACGAAAACAAAACTGACCGTTGCCCAAACGGTATGGGCATGGGACAAGAAGCCGGTCGAGCCTGATAGCACTGGCAAAGCAAGACAAAGGCGCGCCTTTGTCCAGTTTTGCGCCATGAATATCGTAGCTTTCATGATTATGATCATTTCCAAAGGCGCACATCTCCGACTTCCGATGTTTCTGTCTTTTTTCAGTATCGTTATCCTTGTCGGAGGTTTTTTCCTGCCGCGCATGTTCGAGGCTTTTGAGGCATTCGGCGGATTTATTGCGCGAGTAGTTGGTGCGGGGCTGACATACGCCCTGCTTGTTCCCTTCTTTTTCATTTGTTTTGTGCCGGGCCGGCTCATTCTGCGTGCAATGGGAAAAGACCCGCTCCAGCGCGAATGGAACAAGGAGCGCAAAACGTATTGGACCGACAAGCAGACGCAATGTGATGTCGAGCGCTACAAGAGGCAATTCTGATGAACATTATCGGGATAAGCGCGCATTATCACGATTCCGCCGCAGCGCTCGTGCGGGACGGCGAGATCGTCGCAGCAGCGCAGGAAGAACGATTCACACGAAAGAAACATGACTCGGGATTTCCTGTTAACGCCATCCGCTATTGTCTCGCCGAGGGCGGTATTGACGGCGACAGTCTGGACGCAGTGGCATTTTATGACAAGCCTATCACGAAGTTCGCCCGGATTCTCAAAACGTATCTGGCCATTGCTCCCGGAGGACTGCAATCGTTTCTCATGGCCATTCCGATTTGGATGAAGGAGAAGCTCTGGATTCCAATGGAGATCGAGTCCGAATTGACAAAGCTTGGCATCAAGATGAAGGAAGAAGTTTATTTTCCGGAGCATCACGAATCGCACGCCGCCAGCGCATTCTACCCGTCACCTTTCAAACATGCAGCCATTCTTACGCTCGACGGAGTCGGGGAATGGGCCACTAGCACAATCGGCGTGGGTAATGGCAACAAAGTTCAGATTGTCAAAGAACTGGACTTCCCGCATTCCATGGGCTTGCTGTATTCCGCTTTCACGTACTTCACCGGCTTTCGAGTCAACTCTGGCGAATACAAACTGATGGGGCTTGCCCCGTATGGCGAGCCAAAATATGCGGATATTATCCGATCAAAACTGCTGGATCTCAGGGATGACGGCTCGTTCCGGCTCAACATGGATTACTTCGGCTATCTCGACGAATTAAGAATGACGAACGACAAGTTTGCGGAGCTGTTCGGTGGCCCGGCGCGAAAGGCGGAGTCCGAGATCACGAAACGCGAGATGGACATTGCAAGTTCAATTCAGGTTGTGACAGAAGAAATTGTGTTGAAGATTGCCCGCCACGCACATGAGTTGACAAATGAGCCGAACGTCTGTCTGGCAGGCGGTGTTGCGCTGAACTGTGTGGCCAACGGCAGGCTCCTCAGGGAGGGGCCGTTCAAAAATGTCTGGATTCAACCTGCAGCCGGCGATGCGGGTGGCGCGCTTGGCGCGGCTTTGACTGTGTGGCACATGGCGCACAACAAACCCAGGGAAGCTGACGACGTTCACGACAAGATGAAAGGTTCGTACCTCGGACCCGAATTCAAGGATGACGAGATCGAACGCTATCTTAACGCAAAAGGCTATCCTTACGAAAAGCCGGCCAACCGCATGGAATGGGCAAAACGCATTGCCGGGTTGATTGACGGAAGCAAGGTCATTGGGCTCCTAAACGGACGGATGGAATTCGGTCCGCGCGCACTTGGATGCAGATCAATCATTGGTGACGCCAGATCGACAGAAATGCAATCCGTAATGAATCTAAAGATCAAGTATCGCGAATCGTTCAGGCCATTTGCCCCGGCATGTCTTGAGGAACGCACGAACGATTTCTTCGACTTGAACTGCCCGTCGCCATATATGCTGCTTGTTGCACAGGTCAAGGCATCGCGTTGCAAAGGCAAGCAGGCGGCACAGGACATGGCGGCTCGTGATCGGATCAATCAGATTCGCTCCGATATTCCAGCGATTACACATGTGGACTATTCAGCGCGGGTACAGACGGTCACAAAGGAAACGAACCCCGATTTTTACAGCATAATAAAGGCATTTGAAGAACATACCGGTTATGGAATTGTGATCAACACTTCCTTCAACGTGCGAGGTGAACCCATCGTTTGTACACCTGAAGACGCGTACCGATGCTTCATGCGGACGGAAATGGATTACCTTGTTCTTGGGGGATGTATACTGGACAAAACCCGACAACCGGCTTGGAAAGACAAAGACGACTGGCGAAGGGATTACGTGCTGGACTGAAGCGCAGTCATCCGATAGGATTCAACGTTCGAAAGGGTTGGAAATGCTTTTTTTCAAGTATCTCGGCAGATTGCTTAAAGAGTTTTTCGGGTTTGCCTGGCAAAACAAAGCGTGGTGGATCGTTCCCATCGTGTTGGTCTTGCTTCTTATCGCGCTTCTCATAGTGGCAGGATCGAGCACAGCGCCGCTATTCGTCTACACGTTGTTCTAAGAAATGCGCCTTGTAGCTCTTACGGGAAGGGGCTGGCAACCTTCCAGTCCTTCGTGCCCACCAATATCTTACAGGCCTTCTTCGCCAAAATATTGCGCCAAACGCATCAAACTCCGGCTAGAAGGCGTAACTTACGCCAACGCCAGCGGCGATATTCGACAGAGGGATGGTGTACCAGGTTCTATCGTCAATTCCACCGCCCGGCAGGGTTATATAGTAGTGATTATGTATTTCAATATTCATGTAGCGCACATAGACATTGGCGAGGAGATGATCCATGATCGTGTAGTCGCAGCCGCCAAAAACGACAAATCCGACATCGTCAACATCCAATCCTGGGAGCACGACTTCCGCCCAGGAACGCTTGGCGTCCGTCTGCATGGTGCGGTACTCACCGTTGATGGACATGTTTGGACTGCCATTTGCCACCCAATCTTCTTCAGACGGGAAACCTGTATGCCACCATGTCGAGTGGATGAAACGTGAAGACATCAAAGCAAGACCAGCGCCGCCATATGGAGTCCATTTTGACGGGTTGTTGTATCGGCCTATGACAGAAACAACCGGTCCTTTTATGTCCCAATCTCCGTCGCTGTGGCTGGGAGTCTCCGTTTTGTCCACGCTCACTGTCTGGGCACGAATTTCGGCCCATGTAAGCTCAACGCCCAGACTCGGAGTAAAGTACCAATCGGCGTAGAGATTTTGCGGCCAATAATTCTGAACCGCGTCCAACTTGGTTATTGAACCGAGGAAGGTTTCCTCAACGCCTGAGACCGGGTTATGCTGGTCTTTTATATTTGAATTGGGATCAAGATGCAGCCCCGTTATATGTGCAAAGGCGTACCCTGTGAGGCGCGTGCCGACCCGAAGATGGCCAGCAACGAAATCGTCAGCCGCATCCACAAACGGCGCTGCGTCAAACGCCGAATCGTCAGAAACCGAAGGTGCTTGCTTCACACTGGAAACAGGCTTGGTAGTTGACGCGAGTCTATTTGTCTGTTGCGCCTCAACCGACAAACACATCGACACCGACAACACTAACGAAAACAGATAGGATCGACATTTCACCTGCATCAATTGCTCCATTTCTTTTTCCAGGTTAACTCTACTCAAAGTCTAGAAATCGCGGTGGTTTTAGCCCCTTGCAATCGCCATGTCAATTCCAATGAAATACCCAATGTATTGCAGCATTTTCGAAGTGGCCTCCTTTTGCTGCGCCGAATACAACGCCACTAATTTACGGCCACCCAGGAACTGATTACCAGCGAGGCAAGGCGCGATATGCTTGCAGTTAAAGAAACCGGACTATTGACAGAAGACTGTCGATTAACGTAGTAACATATAAACCACGTACAACAAAACATTGACTTATTGACATGTCCAATCGGATACAACGGATGCTTAAGACCGCCGTGCGCCAGCCGTATCTGCTTCATTGCATGCGCCGGCGACGACTGGTTAAGCCGCTTTTTTTGCGCTATGCCGTGACTTGGCGTTGCAATGCCCGCTGCGTAATGTGCGATATCTGGAAAGTCAACACGCCTGATTCCACGCATCAGGAACTCACCGTGGATCAGATGGCGCGCATCATAGAACGCGATCGAGAGTTTTTGTCAGACCTATCGGAAATAGGGCTCACCGGAGGTGAACCATTCCTGCGAAGCGACCTGGTCGAATTGGTGCGTCTATTGCACGCATCATTCCCTCAAGCGCGCGTTTCGCTGGTGAGCAACGGGCAATTGACCGGACGCATCCTGACATGTCTGGAGCAAATACGGGAATTCTTTCCCGAGCTGGTCTTCAGCGTCAGCCTTGACGGAATCGGCGAGGCGCACGATCGCGCGCGGGGACTGCCGGGCGCGTATGACAAAGCGATGACAACCCTTAAGGGCGCATTGAAACTTGGATTTACCGTAACCAGCGGCATGACCATCGGCAGCCACAATTACGATCAAATAATGCCATTGTCACGCCAGCTGTCGGAAATGGGGATAGATTTCTCCTGCAACATGCAGGAGCGCGGCGCCAACTTCAACAACTCGGGACGCGCGGAGGATCTTGCGCCATCGCAACTCGCCGGAGTTACGCGGGCCTTGGAGGAGTTCCCACACCACTTCTATATGGATAATTTGCGGAGTCTTATTTCTGGCGGCAAGCGCTCTCTGCCATGCTTCGCCGGCTACACCAGTTATTTTTTGAATCCAAATGGCGATGTGAGCCTATGCAACCTGATCAGTCGTTCCATCGGCAACCTGAGGGAGATGCCCTTCCGGACTCTTTCAGATGCCGACGCTGCATGGAAGCTTCGTAATGAACTGTCCTCATGCACCTGCTGGTCGCAATGCGAAGTCAAAAGTAGCGCCGCCAGCGCTCCCTGGCATATTGCGCGCTGGTTTCTGAAGAGTCGCCATAAAAGAAAGATACTTCGTCAATATCTCGGCAAGAAATAAGAAAATCCACGGCGACAACTTCACGCTTCACCCCGATGCACCCCCCATTTCTGTCTATTGCACAGGGATTGCATATCCAGTCGCTGCTTTCCGTTGCCTTCGCGAAACTATTACGGTCAAGTACTTACCAGAATTATCTCGGATTTCGACATCCGATCTTGTTTGCGCAAACGACCTATCTGCCGGTGCAACTCTTCGAGAAGGCTTCGTTCGTATTCGTCGTTAGAGGACAACTCCTCAAGAAGATCAGCGATCGCCAGTTCAAGCCGCTCGGTGGCAGTTCCGCTTGGAATTGAAAGCAGGTAGCGGGCAGGCCCTATTTCGACCAATTTCAACCATGGAATCTTCGCAAGACTCGCGCTTGGTCCAACAACAATGACCGCTGTGCCAGGGTCAATCACAGCCAGTTTGACCCGCTGCTTGTCAGGCCATGCTTCAGATACCATCGCATCGGCAATTTTGACGATGGCTTTTGCCCTGTCCGTGTCCACAGACGTGAGAAGTCGCAGGATGCGATCTGGCAGCGTCACGGTCACAGGTTTACTGCTTTCTTCAAACTTTCGAGGCCGCCCTCCGAGACTCTTTGAAGTCTTTCCGCTTGCTTTCATGCATTTATTTCCTTACAAGAGCCGCTCCCAAGATTTAGTTTCTACGTAATAACTAATACTGATGATAGTGTAAATAGTTTTTTGTAGCGATGGGTGGCTTTCCAAAGTGCTTGGCGTGTTTCATGGAGTGACGAATGAAGATTCTACTGGGATTAACTGAACTGAATCAGAAGTTCGGAGCCTTGTGTTCTCAGCATGGTTTGTCTTCCATTTCTGCCGTCCTGAAGAAGAACGGTTACACCGACATTTCCCTCTCGCATTTTTCAAAGGAAGCGGAGCTGGACAAGTGGCAGGATGACCTCGCCAGGATGAAACCTGACATCGTTGGGTTCTATTCAACCGCCGAGCAGTTTCCTTTTGTAGCCCGACTTATTGAGCAAGTGCCGAAAGGAATCTTCACCATCTGTGGCGGCCCACACACAACCTGTTATCCGGAATGCATTGACACCGTGCCGCGACTGGATGCGGTATGCATCGGCGAGGGTGAGTATGCCATGCTTGAATTGGTGGAGGCACTCAAAAGCGGCATGGATTACACACACATTAAGAGTCTGTGGGTCCAGAAAGATGGCAATATTATCAAGAACCAAGTCAGGCCGTTCATCGAAAACCTCGACGAGTTGCCGTACGCGGACCGCGAGCTTTTCGACACGCAGAAAGCGATTGACCAATATGGCATGTCGCAAATGAGAGTGCTCACCACGAGAGGCTGCCCTTATCAGTGCACCTATTGCGCCAACAGGAGAATAAGCCAGGCGCAATCCGGTCATTACGTCAGATACAGATCGGCGAAGCACATCATGGGCGAGCTGATCGAACTCAAGAAGAAATTCAACTTCAAGGAGATATTCTTCGACGACGATATTTTCATGATGAACAAGGATATTCGCGGCGAGTTCTGCGATCGTTATCTGAAGGAGATCGACAAACCGTTCGTCTTCTGTGGTCGTGTCGAAATGTGCGAGAAGGAAATGCTCGTCAAATTGAAACAGGCTGGCGGACGCAGAATTGACTTCGGTCTGGAATCCGGGAACGAGGATATCCGTAAAACAGTCATGAAGCGGCACATGACGAACAAACAGATAGTCAGTGCGACACGAATGGCCAAGGAAGCTGGTTTGCAGATAAAGACACTTAACATGGTGGGATTACCCGAGGAAACGGTCGAAAAGCATTGGGACACCGTACTTCTCAATAGAGAGATTCAACCCGATGTTGTAAGCATGTCAATTTTCTGCCCCTATCCGGGAACAGAACTGTATGACTACTGCATCAAAAAGAAATATTTCGATCCGGATGCTCCTCTTCCAAAAAGCTATATATCCCGAAGAGAATCATTGCTAAACCTGCCCAACTTTTCACGGAAAGACATATCCAAGTGCTTCAGATGGTTCGGATTCCGCGTCTTTCTTCCCTATTCAAAACTCAGGGCAATCGCCTGCCTCGTCATCTATTCAAGATACGGCGAACTTGCCATTGATGCGACAACATGGATGCGAAGCGTGCTTCAAAAAGTGTTCACTGGTTTCTGATCCACGGTAATCCATAATACTGTGTTGTTTTTTCTTCTGATTTTCTTTTTTCTTGATCTAGTCCAGCAGGGCAATGATAATGCACAAAATAAATTAAAAGGACTGGGAAACATGGGTTGGTTCACAAAACCAAAAAGAAAGAAGACGACGGTTCCAGAGGAGAAAGAAAAATTCTGGACCCTTTGTTCGGCCTGCAAGGCGCACATTTTCAAAGAGGAATGGGAAAGCAACTTGAAAGTGTGCCCCAAATGCAATTTCCACGAGCGAATACCTTCTCAGGCCCGACTGGCAATGCTCATTGACGCCGACACATTCCATGAGTGGGATCCAGAGATAACCACAGCAGACCCTCTGAAGTTCGTCGACGGCAAGGGAAGCTATGCGGACAAGGCCGAGGACATAAAGGAAAAAACTGGCATGAACGAGGCCGTCATCACAGGACGTGGAAAGATGAACGGGATTCCCGTGGCGATCGCAATAATGGATTTCCGTTTCCTTGGCGGAAGTCTCGGAAGCGGCACCGGAGAGAAGATCCTTCGCGGCGCAAGGTTTGCTCGTAAGGAAAAATTACCGTACATCGTCGTCTCAGCTTCAGGCGGAGCTCGCATGCACGAGGGAATCATATCGCTCATGCAGATGGCCAAGACTTGCGCAGGCATTGCACGCCTTCATGAGGCCAGGATTCCATATATCTCAATACTCACCGACCCTACGACCGGTGGCGTTTCCGCCAGCTTCGCCATGATGGGCGATATCAACATCGCCGAACCTGGCGCCATGATCGGTTTTGCCGGCAGGCGCGTGATTGAGGAGACGATCAAGCAGCAATTGCCGGCCGATTTCCAGACAGCAGAATACGTTCAGAAGCACGGCTTTGTGGACCGGATAGTACCACGCAAGGAAATGAAGGAGTTTCTATCTAACATCCTGCAGTATTGGCAGAGAAAGTAGCGAGGATAGACATGGCTTCGGACATGGAATTCGAAAAACCCCTTCTCGAAATAGAGACAAAGATTGCCGAGCTGATGAAAATCAGCGAAAGCGGAAATGTCCAGTGCGATACAGGTATAGCCGAGCTCAAACGCAATGCCGAGGCACTCAAGAAAGACATCTATTCCAAACTGACACCGTGGCAGATCGTACAAATTGCCCGTCACAGTGCCCGCCCGCAGATGAAAGACTACATCGCAGGTGTATTTGAAAACTTCGTCGAGCTGCACGGCGACCGTCTGTTCGGCGATGATCGCGCAATTATCGGCGGTTTTGCAAAGATTGACAAATACCGCGTAATGCTTATCGGCCACCAGAAAGGCAAGAACACCGAAGAGAATGTCGAAACTAATTTCGGCATGGGGTCGCCGGAAGGTTACAGGAAAGCGCTTCGCCTGATGAAGCTGGCGGCGAAATTCGGTGTTCCGGTGATCTGTCTGGTGGACACTCCTGGCGCATATCCAGGCGCCGAAGCCGAGGCTCGAGGACAGGCGGAAGCAATAGCGCGAAATCTCACCGAGATGGCTACATTGAAGACGCCGATAATTGTTGTTGTCACCGGCGAAGGCGGCAGCGGCGGCGCTCTTGGCATCGCCGTCGGCGATGTTCTCGTCATGCTTTCCAATTCGGTTTATTCCGTGATTTCGCCGGAGGGCTGCGCGTCAATTCTATGGCGCGACGGCGCACAGGCAACGCGGGCTGCTGACGCGCTCAAGATTACAGCTCCAGCCTTGAAGGAACTTGGAGTGGTTGACGAAATAGTCCAGGAGCCGCTTGGCGGGGCACACCGTTCGCCGCGCGAGACGATCGCCGCTGTAAAGGAATCCCTTTTAAGACATCTCAAACGCTTGACGGGCATCTCGTCGAAGAAATTGGTTGATAGGCGCTACGAGAAATACGCTGCAATAGGCAGATATAAGCACCGCTGATATTGACGGCGATTAACCCCATCATAAGGAGTGTTTGCAGCTATGACAACCAAACCCACGAAACGCGCGAAATCGTTATCGCTCCGTCACGAAAAGAACAGGATTCCGCTCCGAATCACGGACACAACTCTTCGCGATGCACACCAGTCTCTCTGGGCGACGCGAATGAGGCTTTCCGACATTCTCGGTATCATTGATGTCATTGATAACGCCGGCTATTATTCTATCGAAGTCTGGGGCGGCGCGACATTTGACGTTTGCCTGCGGTTCATGCGCGAGAACCCATGGGAGCGTCTGCGACAGATCAAGGCGCACGCGAAAAAGACCCCATTGCAGATGTTGCTGCGCGGCCAGAACGTCGTCGGCTACAAGAACTATCCTGACGATCTGCTGGACCGTTTTGTGGCGTTGGCATGCGAAAATGGCGTGGATATCTTCAGAATATTCGATGCCCTGAACGACACACGGAACCTCGAGTTTGCCATAAAGTCCGTCAAACAGCACGGCGGCCATGCTCAAGGCACGCTGTGCTACACAATAAGCCCGGTTCACACCGTGGAAAAATACGTGAAGATCGCCCGCGAGCAGGTAGAAATGGGCATAGACTCGCTGTGCATCAAGGACATGGCTGGATTCCTTTCTCCTATCTCGGCGGAAAAACTCATATCCGCCCTGGTCGAGGAGCTCAAAGTTCCCGTCCAAATGCATTGCCACGCCACGAGCGGCATGGCATCGGCAACATATGTGGAAGGCGTGCGGGCCGGTGCTGGCGCCATTGATTGCGCCATCTCTTCAATGGCCGGATTTTCTTCACTCCCGCCAGTGGAAACGATGATTTCGATTTTTGAGGAGACCAGTTACCATGCAAATCTCGATGTGCAGGCCCTGCGCAAGATCTGCAAGTACTTCCAGGATCTTGCACCAGATCGAGCTCCAAGTCACGGCATTCCAAATATCATAGATCCGGAAGTGCTGCTGCACCATATTCCGGGCGGCATGATTTCCAATCTCAGATCCCAACTTCAGCAGCAGGGAGCTCTGGATAAATTGGACGAGGTTCTCAAAGAACTGCCTCGCGTCCGCGAAGATCTCGGCTACCCTCCCCTTGTGACGCCAACGAGCCAGATCGTCGGCGTGCAGGCGGTGATGAATGTTCTTGCCGGCGAACGCTATTCCATGATTCCTGAAGAAACCAAGAACTACGTCCGCGGTTACTACGGCAAGTCACCTTCTCACATTGCACCGGAAATCAGAGAGAAAATACTTGGCAAGGAAAAGCCGATCACATGCCGGCCAGCCGATCTTCTGAAGCCCATGCTGCCTCAGGCGACAAACAATGTTGACGCCACTCTCATAAAGGGAGAAGAGGACATAATTTCATACTGCCTTTTCCCTGAAATAGCGCTCGACTATTTCAAATGGCGCGCTCTTCCAGCCGACCAACGCCCCAAGACACCGGCTGAACTTGAACAGGAACAGAAGAAAGCCGCTGTGCCGAACGAGGAACTCGCTCCGCCCACAAAACAGTTGATGCAGTCCCACGATTACAAGGAAATCCACGCCCTTATCGAAAAGATCAATGAGTTGGATTTCAGCGAAGTCATAGTTCGCAGACACGATGTCAATGTAACGTTGCGATCCACAGGCACAAGCGCCAAGGGCACAGTCACAAAACAGGCTAAACCCAATGAAGCGGCCGCGAAGGAGGCTTCATTCACGGTGTCGGCCAGCGCGGGAACAGCCCACGCCGCCGAGGCGTCCTCACCTGCCCCATCCAAGCCTGCCGCACATACACCAGCGCCAAGCGCCGGAGGGTCCGCTGTACCAGCCGGATGCTTGACCATTGATTCTCCTTTGAATGGAACGTTTTACGCAACAGAGGGCCCAGGCAAGCCGCCTTTCGCCAAGGAAGGCGACGACATCAAAGCCGATGCGCCAGTGTGCGTCGTCGAGGCAATGAAGCTTTTCAATCAAATCAAAGCTCCCTTCGCCTGCAAGGTTGTGAAGGTTCTGGCCGAACATGGCAAACCCGTTCAAAAAGGCCAGCCGCTCATCGCAGTCCAGAAGGTATGAAGGATTGTGGATCGGTAGGCGACGGACGGCTAGATCGGTGCGAGCCGCATTTCAGGCATGTCCAAGGCTTCGCGAATCCATTCTTATAGGAACGTCTCGTCGTATTTGCTCGATGTGGTCATGTCAATATTCTTTCCGCCATTGCGATCCTGGCTTATTGATGGTATTACTATTGGTTTAACCCAATGACAGGAAACGAGCGGGAGTGATTGATGAAACCTCCGATCACACAGAAGATGCTGGTCAACTGGGGCGGCGAGCAGGTTCTCAAAGAAGCCCAAGCGCTGGTTGACAGGGGCAATGTCATGGAGGCTGAGTACGAGCCACCCTTCATAAACGGGACCATTCTCTGGAACAACCGTTCATTCAACACCTCCCTCAAATTACTGCCTGACGGCAACGCTGAAAGTCACTGCCCATGCTACGTCAACAAGGAACGGGGAATGATATGCTCGCATGTGGTCGCTGTCGGGCTCCTTCTCGTCAGACGATCCACCGATCCCCAGCGCGAAGTGAAATACCAGGCCGAGCTACGCCGCGCTTCCCGGCTTGCAACTGTCGGCGAGACGGAATACATCC
>CAZASC010000040.1:0-27087 GCA_964487695.1 uncultured Victivallales bacterium | reverse complement strand
CAAGGTGAAGGCTCGACGTATGGGGCTTTTATTGCCAGTGGAGATCAAAGAATTAAGATTGCGGTTGGGACTCACGCAAAGGCAGATCAGCGAAGTGCTGGGAATGGGAGAAAAGAATTTCTCTCGCTGGGAAAATGGCAGAGAACGACCACCCCAATCACTGAACCGCTTGCTGGTCGCGCTTAGAGACGGGCGTCTAACCATTTCGGGACTTCAGGCAATGTTAAAGCCTGAGTTCTCATGGTTTGGACGTGCCTCTGATTGTCTGAGTGGCAAAGAGAACAAACCTACTCTCATAAAGAACAACGCTCCTGAAACGAGGGTTCCGGCAGATGAATACAGCAATCTTGCAGCTTAGGCACTATTTTGTATCAGAGTTGAATGTCGTAGCCAATCGGACGCACGAGTCAACAAAACCAGTAAACCTCACGACCGATAACCTCGTTGTGAATAGCAATTTTCTCCAGGACAAAAAGGATGCCAGAGAATGGCAAGTTACGTTGCGACTACAACAATCGGCTGGCGCTGACACCAACTCGCCATATTCGTTTGCGATAGAGTTGGTTGGTTTTTTCGGTGTTGCGCCAACTTATGCGGTGGAGAAGGCAGAATGGATGGTGCGTACAAACGCCACAGCTGTACTTTATTCAACCGCCCGCGAGGTGTTGCGCGCTGCAATGGCGCAAGGCCCGTTCTGTCCACTCCTTCTTCCAACCGTTTCATTCTACACGCCGGAGACGAAGAAGATGCTCGACGCTGCCAAGAATGCTGGAAAGAACCAAGCATTGCCACCAGCCGAAACACCACGCCTTCCGAAGCGCAAATCCGCAGCACTTCGCGCCCGTAATTCATAACGCCAAATTTGTTACGGCTTTGTTACGGCAGTAGAAGTGAAAACGTGGTTCTTCGTGCCGCGAGAGGTTAAACGTCACTCTTGCGTAAGTCATTGCACATGCGTTTCATGCAGTGTTTTCAGTGGTCAAACGCATATGGCGAAACTGCATTAGAAATCCGATGCTCTGTCCAACTGAGCTACGGGGGCATTAGCCTCTATTCAGAGGCATAAAGTCAACGTTTCAAGGTGTCCATCGCGGACTCCCGTGTAACTAAACACTAATGTACATTACGAGAAGAAGTTGTTCTCGTCAAGCGACACAAGGCCATTCGGCAGGAGTGTTACACAAGAATCTCAAGAAAAATGCAATCCATCGGTTATTGGGTGGCCGCATCGTAGCCGCGTCTGGACTGGGGCGGCTCTACGCATAAAGAGGCCACTTTGAAGCTGAGGCGATACAGGACAATGCAAGCCATGGGAAAGCGGATTGGAGCAGCGGATCACCAGCAGGTTCTCTTGGGAGTTGCATCGCGGGCAAGGAAGCGATAGAGAAGTGCCCGATCGTTGAAGGAATCAGGCAATGAATGTCGAGATGGCAGAGGCATGCGGGTTCATCGAGGCTGAAATATCAGGCGGAACTTTTCCTGGCGCCGCTCTCGTTGTTACCCAGCATCGGCGCAAGATCGTGGAGCGCTTCTGGGGAACATATTGCAGTTTGGAGCGTAATGGAATTCCGTACGATGGCTCCGTGACGAATATGCTTTACTCGTTTTCAAAGGGCATTTCCTCCACAGTCATCGTCATGGCACACCAGGATGGGTTCATTGATTACGACGTGCCGGTAAGGACGTACATTCCCGAATTCGCGGGCGGCGGCAAGGATGTGATCACCATGAGGCATCTGCTGACTCATTCCGCGGGCTTGGATAACGCAAATCACGGAAGCACATCTACGCAGGATGAATTCGACAATGCGGTGCAGGATGTATGCCGCGCCAGTGTGGGCTGGGCGCCCGGTTCAAAGAATCTCTACCATGGCTCAAGCGCAATGATGATCGCCGCTGAAGTTGTCAGGCGGGCATATGGCATGCGGACGTGGGATGAGATCTGCGGTGAGCGACTTTTCACGCCCTTGGGCGCGAAAAGCTTCACGTTCGGGGCAGCTCCGCTTGCAGGATCAAAACTTGCCGCGACGCCTGTTCCAAAACAATTGCCCTCTCACCTCGATGCCGCGCATTTCTGGCAGCTCGGCGCACCGGGGGCAGGGGCTTTCGGCACGATCGAAGACGTATTGAAAGTGTTGCACCTTCATTTGAATCGAGGCGTATGGGAAGGCAAGACGCTGATCAAACTCGACGCATACAGTGGAATGCATACCATTCAGAACAATGAGTTGATAGAAGCGGCGCTTGTGCGTGGCGAGAATCCGGTGCGGGAATACTGGGGATTGGGTTGGCAATTGCGTGGTAAGAGCACGAATGGATGGTTCGGATTTGGCGATCGCGCCAGTCCGCGGTCTTTCGGCCATGCGGGCATTGATACGGTAATGACCGTGGCCGATCCTGATCGCGACGTGGCGATTGTATTTACGACGACGGACAGTCCGCGCAACGATAGCACAATCCGTGTGCGAAATACGGTCACGAATCTTGTAATTGACGCCTGCGATAGATGATTTAAGTTACAGGGAAACAAAGAGAAACGAGGATGGCAAAGAAAATGAAATGGAACGATATATATTCTTACGAAAAGAGTGGCAGGGAACTGTGGTGCAATAGGGCGCAGACGCCGCGTCGCTTCGATAATATGATCTACAACGACGCCTATTTCGCGCAGATAGACCAGAATATGCGCGGCGTGCCGGAAGTCGGCGGCAGGCATATCACGGCTGAGGGCTACATCTGCAACGTGGTTTCCGGGGAACGCGTGGTTTATGTGCGTGACGATGTCAGTGGAAAATATTTCTCCGCTGGATTCACACCGACGTGCAGGCAATATACATCTTATCGGTGTGGAAACGGTCTGAATTATCAGATCGTAGAGAACACTACCGACGGTTTGAATGTTACCTGGCGCATCTACATACCGCTTGGAAAGGATCCGCTCGAAATCTGGGATGTGCGCGTGGAAAACCTGTCCGGGCACAATCGAAAGATCAGTCTGATCACTGAAATCCCGATGGAATGCGATGGCGTGGATCTGTTCGGCGGCTTCCTGTATCGCCGGGCCACCTTCGAGAAAAGCGTCAATGCGATCTTCGTTCAGCAGGATGGCGAGCGCCACCAGACGATCGATTTTCCAAATCACAATGGTTTCATCACGGCAGATCGAAAGGCAGCGTCATGGTGCACAAACCGCGATCAGTTCATTGGTTTCACGGGCACGCTGGCCGATCCTGAAGCGCTGAAGCATGCGCTGATTCCGCGTCACGTCGCGAGCCGCTATACACCGACCGGGTCGCTGCAGGTCAGTTTCGAAGTGGGAAACGGCCAATCCGCAGACACGCGATTTCTTGTTGGCGCATGTGACCGGCCGGCTTTCATCGGGAAAATGCGCAAGAAATATTTTGGTGGCAACCTGGATGCCGACTCTGGATTTGACGCCGTCGTTAGCGAACGCGCCGTAATGATGAAGAACATTCAAATTGATGTTCCGGATGCGAACATTAATCCAAAGTTTAATGTCTGGATCAAGCAACAGATGCACTTTGGAACGGTTCACTGCCGGTGGGGTTACAAAGGCTTTCGCGACATCGTCCAGCAGGCACAAGGCATCCTGACGCAAGCCCCGGGGCTCTCGCGGGCAATCATAATCAAGGCGTGCGGGTATCAGTATGCCGATGGTTTCGCTCTGCGCGGATGGCACCCGATAGACCCAATGCGCTATGCCGACTCGGCGCAATGGATGGTATCAGCGGTCGCCGAATACGTGAAGGAGACTGGCGATTTCAAGTTGCTGGCCCAAAAGGTGGGCTTTTACGACAAGGGCTCGGCCAGCGTGTACGAACATCTGCTCAGGGCGATGCGGCGCCTGCATACGGATCGCGGCGCGCATGGACTTTGCAAAATATTCTTCGGCGATTGGAACGACTCGCTTACCGGAGTCGGGCGCAAGGGCAGGGGCGAGAGCGTGTGGCTTTCCATGGCATTCTGCAGGAGTGCGATGCTTATGGAAGAGCTGGCGGTTCGGAGCGGAAACCAGAGCGATGCGATTCTTATGCGCCGCTGGCACAAAGAGATGGTGCGGAACTTGAATCGGAGCGCTTGGGATGGCAACTGGTATTTGTGCGCACTGGACGACGATGGCAAGCCGATCGGTTCCAATTCCAATAGAGAGGGAAAGATCTTTCTCAATATGCAGAGCTGGGCGCAGCTGGGCCGTGTCTGTGGTGACGCGCATTGGGATAAAGTCTGGAAGCAGACGCTGCGACATCTCGACTCAGGCTGGGGATTGAAACTGAACTGGCCGACATATTCCAAGCCGGTGGCCAACGTTGGGCGCATGAGTTACATGCGGATGGGGATTTGCGAAAACGGTTCTGTGTATACCCATGGCAACGCATTCATGCTGTTGGCACTCGTCGAGCGCGGAATGGCAGACGAGGCGCTGCAACTGCTGGGCGACATTGATCCAGTGAATCCTAAGCGTCCAATTCTCAATCAGCCGAACCTCTATTTCAACGGCTATCTTGGTCCCGATGCGCTTGTAGGAAAGGGCTCTGCCGAACATGTATGGTGTACAGGGTCGGCGGTATGGTTGTTCCTGGTCCTGACCGAATACATTCTTGGGCTGCGCCGCACCTATGACGGGTTGGTTGTGAAACCATGTTTTCCAAGTCGCTGGAAACAGGCGTCCATCACACGCGTCTATCGCGGAACGACGTACAAACTGGAAATACGCAATCCGGGACGCAAGGCGAATGCGCCCGTGAAGACTCTGACTGTTGATGGCAAGCCCCATCCGGTTCACAAGCCACTGCCTATTGACGGCAAGTCGCATCTCATAGTGGCAGTGCTTGGGTAATGAATTCATGAATTTGTGTGGTTCGATTCAAAAGGAGGACTCAACGTGGAAATAGAAGTCGGTTTATTTGAGCATATGGTCATGCAGCGGACGAATCGTGACGTGAGCAATCAAGTTGTGAACGGGAAGTGCGCTGGCATCGGAACGATCCAGGCGCGAGTCGTCGCAGCCGGAAAAGTGTTGAAAGGTTGGAACTGGGGTGACGTGGGTCGCGCGACAGGCAGGACATTCGAATGCCATCTTCGCGGTCTACCGGTCGGTGGACCGTACAACGTTGAATTGAGGCTGAAGAACAAGGATGGCAATGTGTGTGACACGGTGCATCTGAAGGATATTCTCATAGGCGATCTATGGGTGCTGGCCGGCCAGTCCAACATGCAAGGCATAGGACTGATGAAAGATCGCCTGAAGCCGGTGTTCACGGTGCGGGCTTATCACATGAACGACGAATGGGAAGTTGCGGAAGATCCTCTGCACGCCCTCTGGTGCGCTCTCGCGCCGGTGCATGGCGGTAATCCCAAGATGCCACGCAAGCCGTGTCCGACGCCTACCGGAGTCGGGCCGGGACTGTCTTTCGGTCAGGAAATGCTACGCCGCACCGGCATTCCGCAAGGGCTCATCGCATGCGCTCACGGCGGGTCGAGCATGAGTCAATGGGACCCGGCGCTGAAGAGCAAGGGCGGCGGCTCCATGTATGGAGCGATGGTAGACCGCGTGGTGAAGAACGGCGGATGCGTTGCAGGAGTGCTCTGGTATCAGGGTTGCTCGGATACGAACGAGCAGGATGCCGCGCTTTATACTAAGCGGATGAACAAGCTGGTGCGTTCGATGCGGCGGGACTTTGGCTCGGCGCGCCTGCCGTTCGCGATGGTGCAGATTTCACGCATGGCGGCGGACGTATGCGGCTCAGCGCCATATTGGAATTCCATTCGCGACCAGCAGAGGCGGCTACCGGGTGTGATTCCAGGATGCACTGTTGTGCCGGCGATTGATCTCTCCATGGACGATGCCATCCATCTTAGCGGCTCCGATCAAAACCGTCTCGGCTTGCGTCTGGCGTATGCCATGGAAGTTCTTCGCTGCGGTGGCAATTCCGGCCGGCCTCCAATTGCGGTCAAGAACGTTAAGATCGGTTCTGACCCGGTCACCATTAAGGCCATGGTCACGGTAGAGTTCTCCAATGTAGTTGGCAAACTGAGGACTGCCGGCAGGCCAAGCGGGTTCCAGTTCAAGAATATGCCTCCGGCGATTTATCGCATTGATCTGGAAGGCAACAAAGCACTCGTGCGCGTGGACCTGCCGAAATGGGAAGTGGAAGGCGCAGAACTCTATTACGGCGCAGGCTTGGACCCCTATTGCAACATAACCGATGAAGCAGATCGTTCCTTGCCTGCCTTCGGTCCGATTCGGGTCGGCATTCGGCGTCATGCGTTGATGGGATTCGTGAAGAAGCTTCGCGTCAGCAAATTACTGCCGACGACCGATCTGGCGCGTCTGAAGTATCCAGGGGATTTTAGCGGGCTCGGTTTGGAGGCGCGGGAGTTTGCCGGCAATTTCTGCGACCGGCATAACGAGTTGTCGAAAGCCGGTGCTGCGCTTGTTTACTTCGTATGCAAATTCAAGTGTCCGGAGCCGATGTCGCTGGCCATCCATTTCGGCTATGACGGCCCGACAAAGGCGTGGTTAAACACGAAAGAGATATTCTACGATCAGGAAGGTATCAACCCGGCTGATCCGACGGACGCGACGTTGCGTTTCAAAGCGACAACGGGCGAACACGAACTGGTTGTTGCGCTCGATTCTAACAAGGGACAGGCGTGGGGTGTTTTCCTCAGATTCGAACGCGAAAAGGTTACCAAGCGTATGATGAACAAATGGCCGATGGGCGTTCCCTTGCCGGAAATGCTTGGATGACAAATTGATCACCGTAGATGCCATTTATTGAGTGGCAGTCAAGAAAGAGGATATCTCTCGCCAAGCCGCCAAGGACGCCAAGGCTTACCGACTTTGCGGGCTTTGCGTCTTTGCGAGAGAGTCTTCCGAGGTCAGTTCCTTTTGACTCCAACTCTTGCACAGAAACGGAAGATCGGGCAGATGTCGCATTTAGGGCCGACTGGCCGGCAGACTGTTTGACCGAACGAGACGAGATACGAATTCCAGTTTATCCAGTATTTGACAGGCAGAATGTTGCGAAGCCGCATTTCGGTCTCGAAAGGATCGCGTGTCTTGAGCAGTCCGAGCCGGTTGCAGATGCGATGCACATGAACATCAACACAAATGGCAGCTTTGTTGAATCCCTGCGCAAGCACGAGATTCGCGGTCTTCCGGCCAACTCCCGGCAGTTTTACCAAGTCATCAATCTCGTCCGGAATTCGCCCGGCAAAAAGCTCATCCAATGCGGCGGGCAACTGTTTTAGATGCCTCGCTTTGGTGTGGTAGAAGCCGATGGGAAAAATCAGCTTCTCGAGTTCTTTCGGCGTGAACTTGTCGAAATCGCGCGGCTTTTTGACGACCTTGAAAAGCCTGTCGCAAACTTCGGCTGTTGTTTCGTCCTTCGTGCGGGCGCTCAGGATTGTGGCCACGAGGATGAGGAATGGATTTTCCGTCTTCGCCTTTATGAAATTCACGATGGGCGCATTGTGCGTCTCGTATTCCTTCTTCAGAAGACGATTCACCGCCGGTATTTCGGATATGTTCATCTACATCCGCTCGGTGATTCGGCGCCCATGATCAAAAAAGTATTGCAGGGTGTCATGTTCCACGTCGGGTGGAATGGAATGGTCGGAATGGAGGATGTAACCGCATCCAGCTTTGAGAAGCGGTATGAGTTTGCGATTCAGTTCGTCATCAATCTGCTTTAGATCATTCGAGGCGATGGTCCGGATATCAATGCCGCCGCAGAATGATATCTTATCGCCAAAATTCTTCGCAAGCCGCGGCAGATCCATTCCGGCTTTGACTTCCATCGCTTCGAGACAGTCCATTCCGGCTTCGATGAGGCCGGGCACCAGTGGTTTCACAAAACCGCAGGAATGGACGATCACCTTGAGCCCTTTTGAGTGACAATAGTCGAACAACTTCTTGTGGCCCGGCTGAATGATGTCCTCGTACATTGCCGGTGACATGAAGGGTTTCTCCTTGAATCCCATATCTTCGTAGAACCAGATGGCATCTGGCAATCCGCCTTCAGCGAACGTGGCATCCAGGTGTATCAGGGTCAAATCCACAAATGTCATGACCATATCCTTGACCCAGTCAGGATCGAGCGCCATGCCCATGAGCATGTTCTCATGTCCGCACACTGGGTGCATTTGTTCGAACGGCGCGAGTGTGTGACAGATGAACGCGCGGTTTTCCTTTGCCGCAAGTTCTTTCACATATACGTATCCACCCACATTGATTCTCCGCTTGTCCAATGCGAGGACATGCGGCTTGACGTGCTCTTCCCATGAAGCCCTGTCGGTCACCGTGAATGCCACGTGCTCTGGCGTGCCTGACCGGTTCTTCCACCAGCGAAGGTGCGCCCCGTTACCGTCAATCTTGAGCACTGTTTCTTCGGTTTCTTCAAGAATAACAGGCTGGAAACCAAGTTTTGCCACACTGTCAATCCAGCCGGCGAGTCTCCAGCTCATATCGAAATGAGTGTTCAAATCCTCGTTGGGCTTTGCCTTGCCCTGGGCGACGTACTTTGCCGCAGTCTCGGCCCATATATCGTCGGCGCACGGCAGAAGATCAACCGGTTGACGATTGAGCGCGTTAAGAACACGTTCCTTATGAGTCATGGTTTGCATAAGCAAGAAGCCTTTCAATTAGATTATACGACAATAGCTCTTTCAATTTCGCGGAGTATAGCCTGCGCCGCGCTCGCTGGATCTGACGCTTGGGTGATTGGTCGTCCGACCACGAGAAAACTCGCGCCAGCTTGGATTGCAATTTCTGGTGTTGCAACTCGCTTTTGATCCGCCACGTCAACGCCGGCAGGGCGGATTCCCGGTGTGACGAGAATTGGCGCTTTGCCAAGTTTGTCGCGAAAAGCTCTTGCTTCATGCGGCGAACATACGAGTCCATCAATCCCTGCCGAGATGGCCATCTCACCCAGCGCCAGCGTGTGCTCAGCGAGTGCGCGAGCGATTCCGAGTTCCGTCAGGTCGTTTTGCGCAAGGCTGGTCAAGGTTGTCACGGCCACAAGTTTTGGCGCCGCAGAACCGGCCTTTGCCGCCGATTGCGCGGCGGCCCTCAACATTTCGCGCCCCCCCCCGGCGTGCAGCGTCAACATGGCAACGCCATGCCGTGCAGCGCTCGTTACGGCTGCTGCAACTGTGTTTGGAATATCGTGGAACTTGAGATCGAGAAAGATCTTCTTGTTCTTCTTCCTGAGGTACTGCAGCGCAGCAGGCCCCTCGGCCGTGAAAAGCTCCAAGCCAACCTTGTACCAAGTGACCTCAGGCGGAAGCGAGTCTACGAGTTGCTTCGCCATGTCAGAAGACTGGACGTCAAGAGCTACTATCAATTCAGGTTTCATGGGACGCGATTGTTACCGTGAAGCTGACCAAAATCAACCTCTTTCCGAATGCGGTCTTAATTCCCTTGATGCGATCCATACGCAGAGCTATTATGGGAGCTTCTAAGGAGGTGATGGAATGATCTTCAGTCTGATCAATCGCAGGTGATTCTCGGCAGCGCGGATGCGCCGTGAGCGTGTCCACCAACAGCGATCAGGCTGGGTCGGCATCATTCTGTCATCCTGCCGTAACTTCCCCGCCTGATTTCGAGTCGAGTGCTCATCTGTGAAGAACCCGTGCCGGTGGAGTGTCTTCGTATCCGTCATGGCTAAATCAATGATATCCAACTAACTAATTCAGGAGAATAAATAGTGAAATCGACCAGTGGAATAGGACTCAGTAATGTTCAAGCGGTATATGGCGGAGCCGAAGGTGTTCTGTGGGAACTTATCATGGGTGAGCAGATTCACATCGGCGGATTCAAGTCCTCGATGGCGCTTGCGGACAAGGCTGGTATCGGCGCTGGAACGAACGGCGTAGACCTGTGCTGCTGCAACGGAGCAGGCATGCGGTTCCTCGTGAGATTCAAGGGTGTCGCATCAATGCGCGGCGTGGATGCGACGGAAAAGGTCGTAAAGCTGGGGCGGCAACGTTGCAAGGCCGAGGGGCTGAGCGACAAGATAAAGTTCACGCTGTCCGATGTGTGCAATAGCGGGCTTCCAAGGAATAAGTCGGATTTCGTCTGGGGCGAAGATGCCTGGTGTTATGTCGAAGACAAGGCAAAGTTAATTGCCGAGGCTGCGCGCATCGTCAAGGCAGGTGGAACCATTGCGTTCACCGACTGGATCGAAGGTAGTGTGCCTATGAACGAACAGGAAGCCGAACGGTTTCTCAAGTTCATGAAGTTTCCAAATGTCATGGATATGAAAGGATATACCGACGTGCTCAATGCCAACGGCTGCGATGTTCTTGTCGCCGAAGACACGAAGCAGTTTGCGCCCCACGTTGATCTGTACCTCCAGATGCTGGATATGCAGTTGACGTATGATGCACTCAAGATCATCGGATTCGACACGAACATGATGCAAGTCCTGGCAGGCGAGATGGTATTCATGCAGGGACTTGCCCACGCCGGCAAAATCGCACAGGGTCGGTTTGTTGCGAAGAAAAAGTAGAGCGCTCGAACATCGCCGGATGGAATGTCCGGTAAACGCAAGAATTGTCAGAATGAGACAGGCAGAGTCGCTCCTTGCGGGTCATGGGTTGGTATAGAAGAGAAATGTAGACTGAAGAATGACAATTGAAGTTGAAGTGATGCGAATACTGGATCGCGCGATGGACGGCAAAGTGCCGGGGAGAGAAGATTGCATTCGTCTTCTCGAGCTTCCCGAGAATTCGCTGGAGGCTGGGATTCTTAAGGCTGTCGCCAATTTTATCTCCCGTCGTCGTTTTGGGAATCGAGGTGTTCTTCTGGGACAAATCGGAATCGAGACTTCAGCGTGTCCCGGCGACTGCAAGTTCTGCGCCTTCGCCGAATCCCGCACGCGGTTGCCCGGATCGACGTTGTCAACCGAGGAGATACTTGTGAAAGCGCGGGATTTCACGAGGCAAGGCGATCTTTATGCTTTGTTTCTGATGATGATGCATAAGTTTGATTTGCAGCGATTGCTCACCATCGTTGCGCTGCTCAGGAAAAAGATCCCACGGCAAACGCAGATTGTCCTGAATATCGGCGACTTCGATCTTGTAGCCGCAAAGGAGTTGAAAGCCGCCGGTGCGAATGGGGCGTATCATATTCTCCGTCTACGTGAAGGAATTGATACCAAACTGGATCCCGCGAAGCGGCGTCAGACCATCGAAGCCATTCGCGGCTCAGGCATGGACTTCTACTACGGCTGCGAGCCGGTCGGCCCTGAACATAGCCCGGTTGAACTTGCGGATCAACTGCTGGTCGGCGTTCAGCAGGGGTGCTTCCAGCACTGCGCCATGCGGCGCGTTTACTTGCCGGATTCTCCCCTCGCGCGGCTGGGCCAGATAACGGAGCAGCGGCTTGCACAGATAACAGCCGTTCTCGTTCTTTCGACACTCGAATGCAAGGAGACCGGAAACATCGCCGTGCACGAGCCGAATCTGCTCGGCCTCTGCGCTGGGGCAAACGCGATCTATGCCGAAACCGGCGCAAATCCACGCGATACTGTTGCAGACACATCAATTGGTCGCGGCATGGATCTGAACGCCTGCCGGAGAATGCTGTACGAGGCAGGATTCGATTCGCTGCTTCGAGGCGACGGGGCAACTGTGCCGTTAACGCATGATACATTGATCAAAGCGCCGTAATCGGAAGGAGTTGACAGATGAGAAAAGTAGTTTCAGTCACGCTCGGCTTCGTCTGGCTCGAACGCCGTGACAAGGGATCATCCGACTGTTTTTGCACTTGCCATGAAGGAGAGAGTAAACAATGAGCAAATGCCGCGGGAAAAGTGGTGCGGGAAGAAAATGCGCTGGCGCTGCGCTGGCTTGGTTTGATGGCATGGTTGATCATTGTCTGGAATATGCCGAAGCGCAGAAGAAGAAAGGTCGTCATGTTGTCGGAATCACCTGCGAGTACACGCCACGTGAATTGATTCTTGCGGCAGGTGGGATTCCTGCTTGTCTGTGTGGTGGCGACGTGGACATGATTGCTCCTGCCGAGCGATACCTGCCGTCAAATCTCTGCCCGCTCATTAAATCAACCTTCGGTTATTGTGTCGAGAAAGCGAATCCTTTTCTCGAAATGGCTGAGCTGATCGTCGTGGAAACAACATGCGACGGGAAAAAGAAAATGTATGAACTGCTTGCCGAGCGAAAGCCTGTGCATGTTCTGGAATTGCCGCAGAAGCCGGATGACGCCGATGCGTTGAAGCACTGGGTTTCTGAGCTGAAGAAACTCAAGGTGGCACTTGAAAAGCGTTTCAATGTCAAGATCACCGATGCAAAACTGCGCGATGCTATAGCGCTGATGAACCGCGAGCGGGCATTGCGCAGGAATCTTGCCGCACTGATGAAAGCCGATTCGCCACCCATGACCGGTCTCGAATTGCTCGGAATGAAAAGCATTATCGCCTGCATTCCGGCGGACTTGAAGCAGTATGAAGCGGCCATTCGCGAGCTGCCGGGCCGGGAAGTTGAACCATCTGCATCTGCGCGAGTCCGTGTGCTGCTCACTGGCGTACCCATGCCGCACGGCGCTGAGCGCGTGATTGAGATCGTTGAAAATAGCGGCGGACTGATTGTCTGTCAGGAGAATTGCACCGGCTTAAAACCGATCCTTGAGGATGTTGACGCTGAAGCTGACAATCCATTGCGCGCCATAGCCGAGAAATACTTTCACCTGCCATGTTCCGTCATGACCAGAAATGACCGGCGGTTGGAATCTCTCCGCAAGCTGGTGGGCGAATATAGGCCTCAATGTATTGTCGAAGTGATATGGCAGGCATGTTTGACTTATGATATTGAGTCGTTCTATGTCAAAAAGCTTGCGGAAGAACTCGGCTTGCCATATCTCCGCATCGAGACGGATTATTCACCGTCGGATTCCGCGAGAATCGCCGTTAGAGTGGAAGCATTATTCGAGACGATTCGCGGCGCATTCAAAGCGGGGTCACGCAGTCGCAGATGAAGCGAATTGTCTATACTTCGCCATACGTTCCTGCCGAATTCATAGCTGCTCATGGGCTGTCTCCGGCTCGTGTGTTTCCGTGCAGACCAGGAAGGATGACCCTTCGCGGAGCTTTGGAAGGAGTTTGTCCTTACGCACTTGCATTTGCGAATGAGATTGTCGCCGACACTTCCGCCGAAGCGGCGATTCTCACCACGACTTGCGACCAAATGCGCCGCGCCGGCGACCTGATAGCCAGGCAATCGGACATTCCAGTTTTTCTCATGAATATTCCCGCAACATGGCAGTCGTCGGCGTCGCGCAGACTCTATCGTTCGGAATTGGAGCGGCTGGGGCGATTTCTTGTCGACGTTGGTGGCAAAGCAGCTTCGCTAAAGAAACTGGCGCAAACGATGATGGAGCGCGGCAACTCTGCGAAGAATTCTTCTTATCATAATTGTCATGCGCTAGATTCTTTGAAGTGCGCTGGCTTGACAGCGCTTTCCAGAGGTATTCAAAAGCGGCGTCAAGCCGCCGCACTCCAAAGAATCCCGATCGCTCTCATTGGCGGCCCGCTGCCCGCTGACGAGCGCTGGTTGATTGCCGCCATTGAAGAGGCTGGTGGACGGATCGTTTTGGATGGAACAGATAACGGCGAACGCACAATGCCGGGGCAGTTTGAGAGGAAAAGAATCAAAATCGATCCGATGACGGAGCTGGTGCGTGCCTACTTCGAGACGATTCCTGACATATTCCAGAGACCCAACACTCGCCTCTACGAGTGGCTTGCCGACGCGGTTTTGGAATTGGGTGTTAAAGGGATCATCATCAGGAACTACATCTGGTGCGATCTATGGCGGGGCGAAGTGCAGCGGATTGAGGAACGGACGAAACTACCGGTACTGCACATTGACACTGAAGGCGGAACGCACTCGAAAGAGCGAACCATGTCCCGAGTTCAGTCGTTCTTCGAGATGTTGAATGTGTCCTGTGGCAGCAACGAAGACGGCTCAACGGGGACGGTTCGCCCTACCGTGCGCGCAACAGGTAGGGCGAGGCGTTCCGCCGAGCCGCGAACTTTACTGCAAAGAGGTGTCATATCTTGACAGAACTCGCCCTTATTAAGAATCATCCACATAAGATCACGCTTGAGGAATGGGACGTACAGTATCGGCGGATCAAGAAGAGCGGCATGAAAGAACCCGCATACGGCGGGTCGTTGCGGCGCCATGCCGACGGTGGTGATCTGAGGTTGTTAAAGCTCAAATACGACAATTCGCCGGCGGCACTTCGTCTCTGGAACTTCCTTCTCACCGAGGAAGAACGGCTTCACAAAGCAAGAGCGACGGGTAAAAAGATCATCGGCACCATGAAAGATCTCGGCACGATTCCTGTCATGGCGTATTCGATGCCTAATCTCGTCGCTTTCTATCCCGACGGCGCATGGTGGACACCTTGTTTGGAGATGAGCGGTGAACTTCTTGGAATCGCTGATTCATTGGGTATTACGGAATCGTTCTGCCCGGTCCGCGCCATGCTCGGCGCTTTTGTCGCTGGCGATCGTTTTCCTATACCCGATCTTCTCGTTTGCAGTGTCGGTGCGACATGCGATGATTTTTCCGCGATTGCCCAGCGACTGGAAGGCCTCGGCCATCCCATTTTGTGGTGGGAGATTCCACATCGAAGGTATCCGGATGAGGGGGAAAAAGCGATTGTGCTGCCGGGCGGTTTCGCTGTTTCGGCGGCACAAATCAAGTTCGTGAAAGGCGAACTTGATCGCGTCAGGAATGCGCTGGAGAAGCTAAGCGGATATAAGCTGACGGATGCTGAGCTGAGGCTAGGCATCAAGAGTGCAAATCGCGTCAGGCATATTATAAACGATATTCGCAGCGCGGTATTTATGGCAGAGATCTGTCCGTTGCCAGCGCTTGAGCTTCTCGTTGCGGAAATGCTCGCGATTCATTTCTGCTCCGATCAAAATGAAACGATAATTGTTCTGACCGAATTGTTACAAGAGATAACGCGCCGTGTGAAGACGGGGCAGGGGGTATTGCCTGCGGATGCGGTCAAGGTATTCTGGGTCAATCCGGTCGCAGACATTCGTGTTATGAATTTGCTTGAGGAATGCGGCGGCAGGCTTTGCGGCACAGAATATCTGTTTTGCCACGCAATTGACCACATCCCTACTGATATTTCACCGATGGAAGCGTTGGCACGTATGGCGCTCGCCGATCCCATGGTCGGTTCCACGGCTGATCGCGCACAGCGGATCTGCCGGGACATGCGCGAAGCTGGCTCGGAAGCCCTCGTTATTTCAAGAATACCGGGTGCCAGTCATTGCGCCTTTGAAGGAACAGTCATCGGTGATATAGTGAAAGAGGAGCTTGGAGTTCCAGTGATCGAAATAGAGGTGCCGCCTGTGAGCGATTCGATTTATCCTAATCTACGAACGCGTATCGAGGCGCTGGTTGAGATGGCGAGAGCACCGAGGAAACTACGAAATGCGCGAAATACGCGAAAAAAGGGAAGATGATGTTTCGCGCTTTTCGCGTGTCTTGTAGTTATAGGAATGGGGGAGGCGAGGAGAAAGAAAATGATTTGTGCCGGAATAGATGCGGGATCAAGAGCGATCAAAGCCGTCCTGTTTGAGAGTGAAAGCGGAGATGTGATCGGAAGCGGTGTTGCGGATCAGGGGGTGAAACAGGACGACTTGGCAGAGAAACTGTTCGGCAAGGTCCTGCGTGAAGCCAACGTGAAGCGAAGGCAGGTGTCGCGCATTGTCGCCACTGGCTACGGGCGGAACGCGATCAAGATCGCCGACACGACGATAACAGAGATCAGTTGCCAGGCGCGCGGGGTGCTGTACGGAATGCCGGATGTCAGGACTGTGATCGATATTGGCGGACAGGACAGCAAGTTGATGCGGCTCAACGAGAACGGCGCTGTGCGCGATTTTGCGATGAATGACCGGTGTGCCGCCGGCACGGGGCGGTTTCTTGAGGTCGTTGCTTTGCGGCTCGACGTGCCTCTAACGGATGTTGGACGCATTGTGAAGCGCGCCACGAATCCGGCATCCATCAGCAGCACATGCGTGGTTTTCGCCGAAACGGAGATTGTGGGACTCCTTGCGTCCGGCGCAAAGCGGGAGAATATTCTTGCAGGAGTTCAGGCGGCCATCGCCAGCCGCATCGCGACAATGGCGGGTCGGAAGGTCGAATCGCCTGTCGTCTTCACTGGCGGAGTCGCGCTGATTCCTGGAATGGCAAAAGCCCTCGAAACGGCACTGGATTGCAAAGTATTTATAGCCAGGAATCCTCAGCTAACCTGCGCCCTAGGCGCCGCGATTCTGGCGTCGGAGCGGTAGTGGAGAATGCTGCTTAGCCCGCATTTCTCACAAGTTTGTGAGAAATGCGCCCTCCTTCTATTGGTCGAACGTACGGTGTTTTGGGGCCGAGCTTGGGAGGCTACCAAGCTCCCCGTTATTGGCAGTTTGTATCATGCCGTTGGACTCTCTCTGAGCACCCTGACTTATCCGCCGTATACACGATCTGTACGTACGGTGATGTGGGAGGGGGCCTCAGCGATGAGGCTCCCTATCCCGATCGGATCTTTTGAGGGCTTCAAGGGCTTCGGCGTCGGCAAGATCTTTCGTGCGACCGGAAGCTTTCTTGTTGCGGATCAGGTCGTCCAGCGAAGGGACATGTATTTTGAGGCCTTCAACTTCAGTTTCGACTGAATGTGAATACGCATCATCGAATTTGAGGCCAGATGCCCCAGTGATGATGTCAATCCGGCGGGGCGCGACTCCAATTTGAAAAATGGTATCATCTTTTTGCAGATCTTCTGCGGTTAGCCCATGCAATGGGGATCCAAACCGGCGTAGAGCGCGCAACACGGCCTCTGCATTTGCCGGAGACGGCATCACCCAGATGTCAATATCCATGGTGGCTCTGGGATAACCATGGGCGGCTAGTGCATAGGCACCCACGAGAAGGAATTTAACTTGCTCGTCGGCTAAACACTGCAACATGTCTCTGTAATCTTCGTTCAACATCGTGATGCTTGCTCAATGATGTCACTTCTCGTGTAAGCGGCCAGACAAGACCAAGCCTTTGATCGGGTGATCCCGGCACAAAGCCGCCATTCGTTTCGTCTGTTATGCGGCCAATATTTACCAGTTGCCTTTGCATACTCTCTTATACCATTACTGGCAGTCTCATGCAATCTGATCTTGGATCCGAACGAGACTGTCGAATAACTCAATTTTGCGACCTTCCTGATTTCGTAATCTCTCGTTTTCCCAGGGAATATGCATGCCGAATTCCTGGCGACAGACTAAAACAGGCTTTTTCGACAGTCACAACCGTTGCGGAGCAGCCGCGCGTGCAAGAGCGTCGGCTGCCTCCGCTTGTTGGCGTCTTGTCTTTCGCTTTGACTCACTCCGGACCTATCGGGCCGCCGTCGCAAACGGACGCCCTTGAGCATCAGCCGCGCCGGGCCACCTCGATTGACGCGATGTCGATCTTTCCCATCTGCATCATCGCCTCAAAAGCGCGCTTGGCTGCGGCGCGATCGGGATCGGCGATTGCGGCAGTGAGCGCGCGCGGCGTGATCTGCCACGACAGGCCCCACTTGTCCTTGCACCACCCGCAGGCGCTCTCCTGACCGCCATTACCCACGACCGCGTTCCACAAGCGGTCGGTTTCAGCTTGGTCGTCAGTCGCAACTTGGAACGAAAACGCCTCGTTGTGCTTGAACTCGGGGCCACCGTTCAGTCCGAGACAAGGAATGCCGATCACGGTGAACTCGACCGTCAAGACATCGCCCTGCTTGCCTGCTGGATAATCACCGGGCGCGCGAAGGACTTTTCCCACCGCGCTGTCCGGGAACGTCTCGGCGTAGAACTTTGCGGCGTCTAACGCGGTGCCGTCGTACCAGATACAGATCGTGTTCTTCGGGACCATGTTCGTTCTCCATTCGTGAGTTTACGTAAATCCTACCCGCGTAACCTTACGCTTGGACCTACCCAACCAGTGAGCCAGAGAAACCCCAGAATGCCCACGACATCCAGCCAGAGGGTGACTGTTCGAGCCGGTCGTATTGGGTTTCCGTTCGTCATCATATTCTTATCGGGCCAACAATGTTATTCTATCTTTTCCGTACTTTCCCACCCATAGAACATCTTGTCAATCCGTTTGGGCGTGTTTCATTGTCAGAAACGTGAATCTTCTTTCCTGTGTTCCTTAATATTTGAGTGATAGGTCTTCTTTGACTTTTTGCTTGGAGCCGGCGCGCCCTCGCGCCGGTGTGTATGAGGAGAAAAGACCGGGACGAGGGCGTCCCGGCTCCAGCATCGAATCGTTCCGACTAAAACATCTCGCCGGGTACACCGGAATTCGGTCATCCCGGCGAGATGCGCACTATCGGACGGCTCGGAGAGGCGTCCCTACCAGTTTACTTTGCGGCCGCAGCAATTGCGGGCTTTTCTGTCGGTTCGACCACCGGTGGGGTTACCGGGGCTGGTTTCGCTTTCCGGCTGGCGGATGGCGGGAATGTGCCGATCATGAATTCGATCCGGATGGACCTATTGGCGGGGACGGAAGCTGGCCACTGTACGTTCGCTGCGCTCTGGATGGTGCGCAGGGAATCGAAGAGGGTCTGAGCGCTGGCGTTGCGCGCATCGGTTGCGCCCCTGTTTGCCGCCTTGGCCGTTTCCTGCGCATTGTCGGCTGCGTCAAGCGCGGCAATTGCGTCGCTGAGCTTCTGCGTGTCGACGGGGATGCTGTATTTGGTGAGGCTCCGATTATTGGTGCGAGGCTCGCTGCGGGTAAAATTATTCATCACGGCCTTGTTCTGTGATTTTGGATGGATCAGCCGTGGGCCAACACCGCGCGAAGGGCCTTGTTCACTGCTCCCGCAGTACGGAAGTGGGACTTGACATCCGGGTCTAGCATGATGGCTCCGTCTTCCTGAGTGAAGTAGTGGACTTCCGTCTCGCCGGTGACCTTGTGAACACACACCCTGTGACCTGCGCGGTATGCTCGGTAATGCTTGCCGCGAACCGCTCCTGAGAAATCGTATTCTTTGCGCATCTCAGGTTCTTCACTTGTCTCAATGTTCTTCTTCATATTGTCGCCTCTCACTTCGGGTCGCCATGCGCGAGCCGATAATGCGAATGTTCGCCCCTCGCTCAGTATACCATACAAGAAGGATATGCCCCCGTGTAGACATTCCTGTATCGAGTGCTCCGGATCCCAGATCGTCATCGCGAATGGATCGTTGAAAACTGTCTTGGCCTCATCGAAGGAAACACCATGCTTGCGTATGTTCTCATTAGCCTTTTCGTCGTCCCATTCAAAGGTCAGAGCCATTGCGCCTCCACATCACGGAATAAGCATGCCTCGTCAGCGGCGCTTCTTCAAGAGGGAAAAGACGGACCGGCGTCGCCGCAGCATAGCCCGCAGTTCCCCTGCCTCCGCCTCTCGCTCCGCCAGCGGCACGGTAGTATAACCGCGCACCGCCTGCCGCACGCTGTGAAGCTCATTCAACGATTTCTTGTGGCGGGTGATTTCTCTTTTGATGGTACCGAGCGATTTGTTTGTTGATTTCATAACGGCATACATGCGCGCATGAGGAGTCAACGCGGCTACGCGACAATATCACCATGTGTTTGTCGGCAGTCTGGTTAAGCAGTGGCGAGTTGATATGAGAACTCGCAAGAAGATAAGAGAATGCCAGCGCCGCCTATTGGTATCCCGTCAGTTACTGGGTGGCCGTCTTTCTTGTAGAGCCGGTTTTACACCGGCTGTATCTCAATCCAGCCGCTTGTGGAAGCGGAGGATGGCGAGGGTCAGGATTACAACGCCGCAGGCGAAAAGGGCGAGTGCAGTTTGCCATAGTTCGTGCAGCCCGTTTCCTTTTAGGAATATCCCGCGTACTATTGTGAGATAATATCGGAAGGGTATCAGGTATGTCACAGGGCGGATCAGATCCGGCATGTTTTCGATAGGGAATATGAAGCCCGACAGAAGCGTGAATGGCATAATTACGCCAAATCCAGTCACCATCATGGCCTGCTGCTGGGTCTTGACCATGGTTGAAATAAGAAGTCCCGACCCCAGTGTAGTGAGCAGAAAGAGTCCGGACAGACCATAAAGCAATATGATGCTTCCCTTGGGGCAGAGGCCAAAGACAAGTGCAAGCACTCCGAGAACAAGTGTGACTTCGACAAAGCCGATGAGTACGAACGGCAGAAGTTTGCCCGCTATGATTTCCATGGGACGAACTGGCGTTATGATGAGCTGTTCCATCGTTCCCTGTTCGCGTTCTTTGACAAGGGTCATGCTGGTGACGAGCATGGTCGTCACCAGCAATAGCACGCCCATAATCGCCGGCAGCATGTAATGCGAGGACTTGAGATCGGGATTGTACCAGATTCGGGTCTGCGCGGTGATTGCCGGAAGCGCGATGCCGCGCGTTCGAAGCAGGTCGGTTTGGACGACTCGAATCAGTTTTTCAGAATGCATGCGGGTGGCTGTCATGAGATAGTTGAGCCCCTGGACGGCGTAATTGCTGTCGCTGCCGTCAACAAGGACTTGGACGGACGATGGCTGACTCGCTGCGAGCTTGTCTCCAAATCTGGCCGGAATCGTCAGAACGAGTCCTGCCTCTCCGGAAATCATGTGGTTTTCGTCGCGCCCAGCCGGTCCTGTCAACGGCAATATCCTGAGATATTCCGATGACGATAATGCCCGTATGTATTCACGGCTTTCGTGTGTGCGATCATAATCTCTGACAGCAACGATGACTTCTTTAACATCCGTGGTGGCGGCGAAACCGAGCAGGACTATCTGTATCATCGGCGCCATGATCAGAATGCCAAACAGTCGTGGATCGCGGCGGATTTGAATCAGTTCCTTATAAATGAGCCAGCCAATTCTTTTCACATCATATCGCCTTTCGGGTCTTTATTGCCGCGAGCAGATTGAAAAGAAGAGCCAGCGCCAGCATCGCTGCAAGGTTCGGCCAAATGTCCATGAACCCTGCGCCTTTGAGGATGATGCCGCGCAGGGCCTCGATGAAGTAGCGCGGAATCACGAACAAAGTCAACGCTTGGACAGGGACAGGCATGTTCTTGATGGGGAAGATAAGCCCTGAAAGTATCATGGACGGAAGAAGCGAAGTGATGATTGCGATCTGGAAGGCGATCTGTTGCGAGTTGGTTGAAGCTGAAATCAGCAATCCCATGCCAAGCGCGGCTACTACAAACACGAAAGCTGTAACGGACAGCAATACGTATGATCCCAGCACCGCGACTCCAAACAACACATTGCCAAGTACCAGCACAAGAACCATTGTTATGAGGCAGATAAAGACATAAGGCACGGTCTTGCCAAGTATCAGTTCGAATGGACGCACCGGCGAGACCATTATCTGCTCGATTGTCTCCCGTTCCTTCTCTCGCACGACCGAGAGCGAAGTCGCTATCACCGCCGAGATCATCAATAGCATTCCTATGAGGCCGGGCACGAGAAAATGGCTGCTCTCGAGATCGGCGTTGAACCAGATTCTCGGTTCGGGGGCGATGACGGGTATGTTTTTAGGGACACCGGCTGAGGCCAGAGCCTTGAGTCGTAGCGCCAGGGTTGCCCGGTCGCATAGCGCGTCAAGATAGCCAATGGACACTGAAGCTGTGTTGGCATCTGCGCCGTCCACAAGGATCTGGACAGCGGAATCCTCGCCGCGCAAAAGCCTTTTGGCGAAGCCGCGAGGAATTCTTAGAATGCCATGCACGCTCCCGCGATCGAGAAGCTCGTCACTTTCGTTATCGTCGTTAAGCTCAGTGCTTCTGCTGAAATATGAATTCTGAAACACGCTGTCGAGGAAAACGCGACTCTCGTGGGTGCGATCTTCATCCAGCACGGCAACGCTGATGTGTTTGACGTCGAAAGACAGTGCGTAGCCGTATAGAGTCAACAGGCCAACAGGCACAAAAATAAGGATGCCCAGCGAAAGCGGATCGCGCCTGATCTGCCGGAACTCCTTCTTGAATATTGCCAGAAAACGTCGCATCAGTTATCTAAGTCCCTCTCTGTGATAGTCGTACGAATGCATCCTCTAATGTCACGGGAATCGCCTTCACAGTGCCCACATCAAATTCGTTGTCACACAGTAATTTCAGTAAACTGGTTTCCGTTTGAGTTTTGCGCCCGCAAAACAAATGGAGGCGCGGACCGAAGTACGAGACGGCCAGAATTCCAGGCAGCTTCTCGATGCGCTCTTTTACGCCGGCAGTAGCCTGGACAACCACCTCAAAAAGCTCTTCGCCCACTGCGTCGCGCTTGATGCTTGCCGGGCTGTCCATCGCAATCAGCTTCCCGCCGTTGACAAAGCCAATCCGCCCGCAAAACTCAGCCTCGTCCATGAAATGCGTCGTAACCAGCACCGTGACGCCATTAGAGGCCATGTTCTGGATGAGGTCCCAGAAATTGCGCCTTGAGATTGGATCCACGCCGCTGGTCGGCTCGTCGAGAAAAAGGATCTTCGGCTCGTGGAGAATAGCGCTTGCCAGTGCGAGACGCTGCTGTACGGCTCCGGACAGCGTGCCGGTGATTTGCTCCCGATACTCCATAAGCCCTGTTTCGCCAAGAGCCGCGTCAATTCTTATGTCAAGGTGCGGCGCGTCAAGTCCGTACACTCCTCCAAAAAACTTCAAGTTTTCGGCAACTGTCAGGTCCTTGTACAGACTGAACTTTTGGGACATGTAGCCGATGTTTTCGCGCACTTTATCCGCGTCGCACGCGATATCGAAGCCGCCAACCCGGCCACTGCCGCTTGTTGGCGAAAGAAGACCGCAGAGCATTCGTATGGTTGTGGATTTGCCCGCGCCGTTGGGACCAAGCAGTCCGAATATCTCGCCTTTTGCGATGCTCAGCGTAACGCCGTCAACGGCTGTAAATTTGCCGAAAACCTTGGTAAGATTCTCGGTCGCAATGACTGAAGCATAATTGTCAGCGGTGGATTCCATTCGTCATCGTCCAAGTGTTCCCATTGCGTGATCCATTACCGCCTTTGCCAATGCCGCGTCGGCTCCAGACACGGCGAGTTCGTAAGTTGCGTCGGCGTATCGGGATTCGGCATCCAGAACATCAGAATGACGCGCAGTTCCGCTGGCCAGCTGATTGCGGCTTACTTCCAGATTGCGCAGGGCGCTTTTTTCGGCGCGTTGCGCGACGGAGATGCGCGCAATCGCGGAATCGAGGCGGATGCGCGCTTCCTTGACTTCGAGTGCGATGGAGTCGGATACTTGCTGCACGCGCAGTTTTGCCTGCTTCGCGCGTTGCGTAGTTTCCATAACTTTCGCGTGCGTCAAGCCGCCTTCGAAAATATTCCAAGACAGCACTGCGCCCACAAAGGTGTCTTCATTCCATTCGTTGACCGGCGGGAAGAACATTGCGTTTGGGCGACCTTCCTCGTAACGGGCAACAAGCGATACTTGCGGATAATAGGCTGATCGTGTAACGCCGACCTGAGCCTTCGCGGATTTATACGCCGACTCGGATGACGCTTTCTCAGGGCGAACGGCGAGAGCATCCTCGATGACACTTTGTTTTGGTTCGGGAGGGATCGAGGCAAGCCCAGCGAGATCTGGTTTCTCTGGAATCACTTCGAGAGGGAGATCGTGCCCGATGACGAAGGCGACCTCCGCTCGTGCCAGGTTAAGATTCCGCTGCGCGTCCTGAAGCTTCAGGTTGGTTTGATCCAGGAGCACCTCTGACGAAAGGGCATCGTTCTCCGTCGCGAGTCCGCTCTTAAGCTGGTTCTGCACATTATTGCAATGCGATTCGATGGTTTTCGCGGAGGCTTCCAAGGCGGCGAGAGCGAGAAAAGCCTTTGACCAATTCCAGTAAGCTGTGAGGGTTTGTAAACGCAGATCGGCATCCGTCGCCTCCATCGAAGCTTCCGCAGAAGCCTTGTCGAGAACGGCTGCGCGTCTGGAGTTCGAAATCCGGCCCCCGGTAAAAAGTACCTGGCTGAGCTCAGCGTAAACACCATAGCGGTCTTCGACTGCCGGAATCGAAATGATGGGAGCTAGCACCAAGTCTTGCAAACCGTTGTAGCGGCTGACCGAGGCCGCGATATTCAGCGATGGCAATGCCCCGGCTGCTGCTTCCTTCACTTTGAACTCCTGCACCTGCGTTTCAATGTCAGCAATCTTGAGTTGATAACTGTGAGCCAAAGCCTCGGAAACTACCTCCTGGGATGTGACCGTACGTTCCGATTCCACGGCTAAGGCAAGATGTGAAAACATTGCAAGCGCGGTTACACATGCCGCTGTAGCAAGGACATTGTCGGTATTCATTTTTCAGCTCCTTGTCGGGTTTCGGACGTTACCAGGCCTACGAAAGCATCTTCCAGTGACGGCGTTATTTCCTCGAAAGTCACAGGTCCTCCATTGTGCTTCTCCAGAAAAGCGACGCAATTTGCGATGTCGGTCTGATCCTTTTCTGCCCATAGCCGTAAATGATCGCCCTGAAGTATAAGATGTGTGGTCTGCCACTGGGCGCGTAGCGCCCTGTATGCAGAGGCCGGCTTGTTGCACGAAATATTGTACATTTTACCAGGCATTCTGGCTTTTATCTGGTCTGGAGCGCCTGTCATCATGATACGGCCTCTATGAATCAGCGCGACGCGGTTGCAACGCTCCGCTTCGTCAAGATACGGTGTCGTCAGAAGCACCGTCATGCCTTTGTGAACCATGTTACTCAGAATGTTCCAGAATTCCCCTCTGGAGACAGGATCGACGCCGGTGCTGGGTTCGTCTAGAAAAATTATATCCGGCTGATGAATCAGCGTGCAGATCAGGGCAAGCTTCTTCTTCATGCCGCCAGAAAGGTCTTGAGCCAGCCTTTGGCGGAACGGTTCCAGGCCGGTGAGATCGAGGAGCTCATCGCGTCTTGCGCGAAAGTCCTTTACCCCATGAATGTCGGCAAAGAATTCGACATTCTCGTCAATCGTGAGGTCGCCGTATAGCGTGAAGTTCTGTGAGAGATAGCCGATTCTCCCCTTGATTTTCTCGGGATTGTGCATCAGATCAAAGCCGAGCACATGACCTTCGCCGGAAGTGGCTTTCAGAAGACCGCAAAGGAGGCGGATCGCGGTAGATTTGCCTGCTCCATCAGGTCCGACCAGCCCGAACATCTCGCCTCTTTTCACAATCAAGTCGAGGCTGGCGACCGCCGGTATGCCAGCGAATAAGCGCGTCAGGTTGCGGATGTCAATCGCCATTGTAACGGTGCTACTGTCCGACAAGACGGCCAGATTGTCCTTTTCACCATCTCGACCGCCACGATGGCTCACCGGGACGGTTCGCCCCACCAATGTGTCTTCACTTGTTACGAGTGATGTTGTATCGGTAGGGCGAGGCGTCCCTGCCGAGCCATCTTCATAAGGTGTTCCGATCTTCAGCGTATTGCTCATGGGCTTAAATCGCGGATTATCGTGATGCCGGATATGGTCACTTGCCATCCTCCAACCAGGCATCTGCAGGCATGCCGGGCTTGAAAATGCCGTTTGGATTCTCAAGCGTAACCTTGACGCGATATACCAGTTTGGCTCGTTCGTCGGAGGTCTGCACATTCTTTGGAGAGAACTCGGCTTCGGATGAGATAAAAGTGATTGCTCCTGTAAACTTCTCCTTGCTGCCATCAATCCTGACTCCTGCAAGGCACCCCAGTTTTATGGTCGCAAGTTTCGGCTCTGGAATGTAAATGGAAAGCCAAACCTCATCAAGACGCGAGAGTTCGAGGATAAACCCGCCTGCGGGGAGAACCTCACCTTCCTCGGCACCCTTGAGCGTGATCACGCCATTCATGGGCGCATTAACCGTGCAATCTGCCAGATACTTCTCCATCTCGGCCAATCTCGTTTTGGCGAGATCAGAGGCGGTGCGCGCGTCGTCCAATTGTTTCTGTGTTATGCTCTTTTCTGCAAAGAGCTCGAGCGCGCGTTTGAGATCCTGTTCGGCCAGCCATGCTGTTGCCGTGGCCTCGTCTCGTTTAAGCTTGTAATCCGTCTCATCAAGCTGCGCCAGCAATTGGCCTTTCTTGACCGAATCGCCTTCCTCAACTGGCAGTTTGACGATTCGTCCGGAGACTTCGGGCGATATGCGGACTTGGGTGCATTCGATTGTGCCGGAGCCGTCTGGTTTTGAGCGTCCAGATCCGCAACCGGCAAGCAATGTCGCGGAGATGATGATAATAGGGATGAGACATTTGTTCATGTTGTCCTCTTTCTTTTGCAGCAGCCATCGAATCCATCTTCAAGTTGTCGAAGGGTACAGGAATTGATTGCCTCCCGACAATTACAAATGTCTCATCGAAGTATTCCTTTCAGTTACTGAGTAGCCTCTTTTCCGTAGAGCCGCGTCTTGTTAGACGCGGCTACATGGAGGCCATCCAGTAACTGAAAGGACGCTCCAGGAAATACTCAGTTGTTGAACAACTTCAGACTTCATGGTACTGTCGAACACATGAGCGGGTCGAGTCTATATCCTTTGCGTCCGGTGTTGATTGTTGACGATGAGCAACAGGCAACTCAGAGTATGGCCATTACTTTGAGGTCAAAGGGAATCACCAACACCATTCAGCTGCAGGATAGCCTGTGTGCCATGAAGATCGTCTTGCAGGAGCATCCAGATGTCGTGCTGTTGGATCTGATGATGCCGGGCATTAACGGGGAAGAATTGCTGAACATTATCATCAGGGACAGCCCCGATACACCTGTGATAATTGCGACTTCAACAGACGAACTGGAGACGGCGGTTCGCTGCATGAAGGCAGGATCGTTTGATTATCTCGTGAAGCCAATTTCGCGTGAGCGGCTTGTGTCGTCTGTCAAACGGGCGCTTGAGATCAGGGAGTTGCGTCGAGAGTGCAGTGAACTGAGAACACATGTGTTGTCGAATGAACTCAAGCATCCTGACGCTTTCGTCGAATTCAATTCTATCAGCCAGACCATGCGCTCGTTGTTCTCGTATGTGGAGTCGATAGCCACCAATATCGAGCCTGTGCTAATTACCGGGGAGACCG
>CAZASC010000039.1:20707-27880 GCA_964487695.1 uncultured Victivallales bacterium | reverse complement strand
GTGCAGATCGAGTGAGTAATCTTTTCTATGGAATCGGAAATGCAGTGTGCAAAATCATACATCGGATACACGCACCACTTGTCGCCGGTCCTGTGATGCCGCGCTTTCTTGATCCGGTAAATCACCGGATCGCGCATGTGAATGTTCGGCGATGACATGTCGATCTTCGCCCTGACGACATACTTGCCCTCTTCGAATTCTCCGGCCTTCATGCGCCGGAACAGATCCAGGCTTTCATCAATCGGGCGATTTCGCGAAGGGCTTGGCTTGCCCGGCTCGGTCGGAATTCCGCGATACGCCTTGAATTCCTCGGTGCCAAGCGTGCAGACATAGGCTTTGTCCTTCTTGATCAGTTCTTCCGCCAGTTCATAAGTCTTCTGATAGTAGTCGGAAGCATAGAACAAGTTCGCGCCCCAATCGAAACCCAGCCAGCGTACATCGTGCATGATGGAATCCACATATTCCACATCCTCGGCACTCGGATTTGTGTCGTCGAAGCGCAGATGGCATTTGCCGCCCGGATAATCCGCCGCGATCCCGAAATTCAGGCAGATGGATTTCGCGTGCCCGATGTGCAGGTAACCGTTGGGTTCCGGCGGAAAGCGGGTCACGACCCGCCCGCCATACTTGTTCGTAGCCAGATCGTCGTCTATTATTTTGCGGATAAAATTACCGCTTCCTGTGTCCTGTTCGCTCATAAGTAATTACTCCGTGAATTCTTTTAACTACGAAAGACGCGAAACACGCGAAAGATCATCTTCCCTTTTCGCGCTTTTCGCGCATTTCGTAGTTTCTCTTCTGCTTCGAATCTACCGGTATGTCGTCTCGTAATGTGACTCTAGTTCCTTCAAGGACTTGCCTTTCAGTTCAAAAGCTGCCGTTGCCAGCGCTTCGATCGCGTATTGGATGCGCCTCAACACCATGTCGCGCCCGATAATCTCCATGCTCTCGAAGGCGGGCAGCGATACGGACGAACCTGAGAGGGCCACAAAGAACGGCGTCATCAAACTCTTCAATTTCAGAACTTCCTTTTCAGATATCTTTGCGAACGCCGACTTGATCGCTTCCAAATTCCACGCCGGCAACTTTTCAAATTCCCACTGGGCGATCTTCAAAAGCCTCACGGTCTTTTCGCCATCCAGTTCACTCGATATCAAAGCTGTCGGAGCATACTCCATCTTATCAGCAAAGATGAATGCGGCCATCGGAACCAGATCTGTCAGACGATTCAGACGCGGCTGGGCAAGAGGAAGTATCTTCAGCCACGCATCGTCGTTTACCTTCCAAGCCCTGGCTCGCTCCATCAACTGGGCTGGCGTCATCTTGCGCATGTATTGGCCGTTGAAATTGGTCAGCTTGATGAGATCGAAAATCGGGCCGCCCATGCTGATGCGTCCAATGTCGAAGGAGTCGATCATATCGTTTAGCGAGAAGATCTCCCTGCCATCCGGCAAACTATAGGCCATCAAGCCGAGATAGTTCACCAGCGCCTCCGAAAGGAAGCCCGAATCGCGGTAGTAGATGACGCTGGTCGGATTCTTGCGTTTCGACAATTTCGATTTATCAGGATTCCTCAGCAGCGGAAGATGGACGAACTCCGGCGGCTGCCAGCTGAAGTATTCATATAAGAGGACATGTTTCGGGGTTGAACTGATCCACTCTTCTCCGCGAATCACATGCGTTATCCTCATCAGGTGGTCATCTACGACAACCGCCAGATGATATGTTGGGAAACCATCGGTTTTCAGCAAAACCTGCTGATCAACTTGTGCCCACGGAATTTTGACCTCGCCACGAATGCGATCTTTGAACACGCATTCGCCTTCGCGCGGCACTTTCATGCGGATGACATGCGGCTCACCCGCGGCAATCCGCCGGTTGGCTTCTTCCTTTGAAATGCCGGCGCAGAGGCCGTCATAGCCGGGATTCGGGATCTTTGCGGCGCTCTGCTGTTTCCGAAGCTCGGTCAGACGCTCGGCGGTGCAGAAGCAGGGATATGCATGCCCTTTTTCGACCAGTTCGGCGCAATGCCGCTTGTAAATGTCCAGCCGCTCGCTCTGGCGGTAAGACCCGAAGGGCCCGCCGATGTCCGGCCCTTCGTCCCAGGGAATGCCGACCCATTTCAGCGCGTCATAGATGGCATCTTCCGATTCACGGGTCGAGCGAGCCCGGTCGGTGTCTTCGATGCGCAGAATGAATTTGCCGCCGTTGCTTTTCGCGAAGGCGTAGTTGAACAGCGCTATGTAGGCGGTGCCAATGTGGGGTCGTCCCGTTGGTGAAGGCGCAATTCGTGTTCTTATTTCGGTTCCATTCATTTTCACTTGCTCTGCTTGTTGGTGTCTTTCAGCGCGTCCACTTTCCCGGGCAGAATGAGGAGGGAACGCATCAGGTCAATGCCAAGGTACCACAAAATATAGAGCAAATAGCTGACGAGAGGCAGGGCCGCCGAGGCGAGCACCAATGAGGCCGCCGGCACTTCGGCCAGTGATGACAACATCTCGCCCCTCAACGCCTGCACAACCATCCACATCATGCCAACTGCGCCACAGATTGTCCCGACGCCAAACGCAATCGGGACCAGCCGCAACAAGCTCTTCATGGCAAACGTCAACACGCCTATCGCTTCCTGCCCGGGGTTGGACGATGAAGATATTGTCATGTTGATCATCTCCGGATTCAGACACAGACAGACAACCAGCTCGCACAGCACGAAGATACCGACACCCTCGCCGAATAATCCCCATTCTTCGACCCTGAGCGCCATGACGGTAAAGCCCGTCAACGCCAGTATCCCTGCCACGAGATTCAAAAGCGCGACGCAGGACAGAAAGGCGGTGGACGATAATTCGCTGGGCGATGTCTTGATCAGCATGCGCTCGACTGCTGACAATTTGCCTGCAACATATTGGGCGAGGGCGACTAAAAGGACCCACCCGATTCCCATTAGAAAATCCGAAAGCGTGTTCGTTTTGATACTCTCGATGATCGCATAGAGCAGGCCTGCCGCGGCAGCAGCAACCAAAGCCCCGTGCCCGGCTTCTTCAAGACGTGTTGACGCAACTTCAAACCGTGCAGGTGTAAGAACCGATTTGACCCAGCTAAGCAGCCAGTCGCCCAACCGGACGCTGAATACAGCGGTTCCTTTTCCCGATGAGATCGTCTCGTTGTCCATTTGCAACCTCCCGTCACACAAGTCCAGTTTCGCCGCCAGGCGCGCACATCCGCCCGACGCGAATGCTTGTACGAAAACCCTTCTGGGGTGTCAATGCCGCAACGGGAATCTAAGAAACGGACGACGAGAGGCGTAATACTTATACACCCGGAACACACAACACCATGGAGGCCCTGACCATGAAGATGTGGAGACAGAAACGCCCGCAGGAAACCAGCCAGCTGAACATGACCGCAATGTGCGACGTAATTTTCCAGCTACTGATCTATCTGATTCTAACCGCCTCGCCGGCGAAAGTGATCTGCACCATTGATGCAGCGCGCCCGAAACCGGACAGCAACGTGTCAACGGACAGCGCAAACGTGCAACTGAAAGTGCTCGACGACGCCTATGTTGTGAATGGAAAACGTGTCGACGCCGAAGGGCTTAAGAATGTGCTTCTACAACTGGCGAGACTGGACAGGGAACAAACTGTCAGCATCGCGTGCTCTCCAAATTCCTCGCACGGAAGCTTCATCCGTTTGCTCGACATGTGCGGCTCGGCTGGACTGAACAATTTCGCGTTGCTGAGCATGTGATGGCTCGCCGTTCAAGATGGCGCCCGCAGCACAGTAGTGGTGGGCGGTTTTGAAAGGAAAGACGATCCACTTCACACAAGCTGAAGCGTTCGATCAATCCGGGCAAGGACCCGTTCTTTGCCAAGAACTTCGAGCATCTGGAATAAATCCGGTCCCATGAGTAGTCCGGAGACGGCGACTCTCAGAGGATGGACAAGCTGGCTGGCGGCAACCTTCTGTGCGCCTGCCACCCGGCGCAACGAATCTTCGGCCTTTGCAGCGCTCAATCCGTCTAGAGCTGCAAATTGTTCTCGTATAGCCGCAAGCAACTCTTTGACTCCTTCTTTCATGATGCGGTTCCTGACTGCCATGTCGTCATAATGGAATTCCTCCGTGAAGAAGAAACCCGCAAAGTACGGCGACTCGGTGTAAGTTTTCGTTCTGTCCTGCATCAACGCCGCGACTTTGCCGAGATACTCATCGGAAACGTTCTCATTCCACAATCCGCTTCTTTGCAGCGCATTCCGGAAGCCTGCCGCGAACTCGGTCCGCGGCAACGTTCGCAGATATTCGCCGTTCATCCATTCGAATCTCGTAATATCCATTCTCACCGGAGTGGATTTTATCTGTGCTATGTCAAAGAGCTGAATCATCTCTTCGCGCGTCATCAGTTCACGATCATCGCCGGGAGACCAGCCGAGCAGTGCTAGAAAGTTAAACATAGCATCGGGCAGATAGCCTTTGTCCTTGAACTCGTCAACGGACGCGATGCCATCGCGTTTCGAATAAGGTCTCCCCTGATGGTTCACCATCATCGGCAGATGCGCATAGACGGGAAGCTCAGCTCCAAGCGCTTTGCATATGGCCAGGTGCCTATAAGTATCTCCTATATTCTCATCGCCGCGTATGACATGGGAAATGTCCATGTCTATATCGTCAACCGCATCCGCAAAATGTGTCGCGGGCGTTCCGTTGGCATGAACGATTACAAAATCATTCAAGTCCCTCGATTCCTTGTGAAGCTCGCCCCGTATGGCATCGCAGACGATCTCACCATCCTTCGGCATGCAGAAGACAGTACTTTTGCCCTGCACGCTTGAGCCTTTTTCACCCCTGTAGGCGTGCCCGTTTTCGACGAGATGATTGGCTGCGTCAAGATACGTATTTGTGCGATTCGATCGGCGTATGGGTTCGTCATCATAGTCCATCTTGAGCCATTCCAAGGCTTCGAAAATGGATCTCATGGATTCTGCCGTTGTCTGTTCCGATTCGATGTCTTCAATTCGCAAAAGAAATTTGCCGCCTTCATGACGCGCGAACAACCAATTGAATATGGCCGTGTGAATGCATCCGATATGAACCGGCACGCCAGAACTTTGGGCAAACCGAACTCTTACGCTCATTGTCTGTTTCTCCTCAGCCGTGACAAACCATCCGGCAGTTTTCTGGAATGGTAATCACCGATCAACCACAACTGACTGTGATGCGAAAGCCTACCATATAGCCTGTCTGGTTCAAGGCCTACTTCGGACTGAAGCGGCGCAGGGTCAGGTTGCCGTGGGTGCCATCAAACTGAACGAAAAAATTCCTAAGGAAACTCATACCGAGAAGCCCGTCCACGCCTTCTCCTATTGACGTCGGCATGACTACGGCGTCAACCTTTTCAGCGCGCGCATCACCTGCTTGGACCGAATCCAGAATCAGTGCATCAGCTTTTACATTACTTCCATCGGCCAGCGTCACTTCAATAGTCTTGGCCACACTGGTATCGAGATTAAGACGCTCGGCAAATGATTTCGACAACGATACAGTCGCCGCACCGGTGTCCAGGATGAACCTGCCGGTGACTTTGCCGTTGATCACGGCGGAAATCAGCCTGTTGCCATTCTGCAGGAGATCCGTCTGGATTGAAGCCGACTGAAATTCCAGGTTGAGTTCCCTTAGTTTCGCTGAAACCTTCTGGAGAAAAGCGCTGGTTTCGTCGGTATCAAACTGTTTCTGCAGAAGCGGCCCCCGCTCGACAAAGGATTGCCCGAAGGCGAACAGAGACTGAACATAGCTGGCTATCTGGCCCTGCCCGGCTTTCCGCGTGTTCCTGACGTCGTCCAATTCCCTCGATTTGATATTCAGTTGCGCTCCGGCTGAATTGGCTTCCGCGACAAGGGCATTGTACGCATCAACGCCGGCGCCTTGTGTCTGCTTGGCATCGGCTATCCTCTTGCTCGCTTCTGCCAGGCTTCTCGAGACATTGTCAATTTCAGCGAGCAAAGCGGTCTCCTGCCCTTCGAACGTTGCGCTGGACTGCTGCATGCGGACAGCTTCTGCACGGGCATCGAGAAGTGTGCGGAATTCCGCCGCCAGATCCTTCATGCCTTCCGGAACATTCCTCTTGTGCAGGAAGTCCTGTTCTTTCCATTGCGACATCACCTGTTCATTGCCCTTTTCGTTGCTCCTCTGAACTCTCGCGATCTTGTTGCTTGCGATTGTCGTAGTGCCTCCACCTATATCAAGCACAAGCGCCGTCGCTGTTTCCTTGACGATCAAGCCGTCAATGCTTCTTCCATTCGTGAGAATAATATGATCGGAAAAACCGGAAAGCGGGACGAGGATCAACGCGAGAAAAACACACGGCTGGCTAAGCGGTCGCGAATTTATAAACATGCCTGATATAAGTGACATGTTCTTATTGTGCCATGAGAAAACTGGAATTTCAGCAAAGAAATTCGGCGCAAACAAAGTATCCCTGATCTCACAAGAGACGTTGCGCACCGGGTCATCAGACGGCTTTATTCAGATCTTGCCATGTGAGGTCATGCGGCCCGCCGGAGAAAACGTTTGAAATTGAAATTGTCCCGGTCTAGCTTCGTCTTGGAAATGCCTTTGAACCCCTAACGTGAAGGAGTGAACCATGAAGGTGCTGGTTATGTATTATTCGAGAGGCGGGAACACAAAGAAATTGGCGGAGAGAATAGCTGCCGGGGTAAAAAGTATCGCCGGCATGGAGTGCGATGTAAAGGCCGTTGCCGACATCACCAAGGACGATTTTCTGGAAGCTGACGGCATAATCGCCGGTTCGCCAGCCTACTACGGCGGCATGGCAGGAGAGATGAAAACGCTCTTCGACAGGATGGTTGTCGTGCGCAGCAAGATGGCAGACAAAATCGGCGCGACCTTTGCCACGTCTGGCGATCCGGCTGGCGGCAAGGAGACGACCATGTTCTCGATCATTCAAGCAATGTTGATCAACGGCATGATCATTGTCGGTGATCCGTTGGATGCCACCGGTCATTACGGCGTGTCATGTGTGGGCGCTCCTGACAAGGAAACTGCGGAGAACGCCGCAAAGCTGGGCAAGCGCGTCGCCGAGCTGGTGAAGAAGCTGAGGGGATAGCGGTCAGTGTTCGGGAAACAGAACTCAGAGAGCGGAGATTTGAAATCTGAAAT
>CAZASC010000039.1:0-20607 GCA_964487695.1 uncultured Victivallales bacterium | reverse complement strand
AAATCTGAAATCGGCAATTCACATCCCATGATTATCAGCGCGAGTCGGCGAACTGACATTCCAGCATTCTACTCCGAATGGTTCATGAACAGGATACGCGCCGGATTCTGCACTGTGCCGAATCCGATTCGGAAGAATCAGATTTCGCGCGTTTCGTTGAGGCGGGAGGATGTGGATGTGATTGTCTTCTGGACACGCAATCCCGGTCCACTGATGGAGCACTTGGACGAGTTGGATGAGCGCGGCTATCGTTACTATTTCCACTTCACAATCATGGATAATCCGCGCGCGCTCGATCCGCGCTGTCCGCAGGTGGCCGAGGCAATCGAAACCGCACGCCGGCTCGCAGACCGGATCGGGCCGGGGAAATTGATCTGGCGGTACGATCCGATTGTGTTTACCGGACATCTCAACGTGGAGTTCCACAAGCAGACGTATGATCGCATTGCCGGCGCACTTCGCGGCCATACATATCGCTCCGTAGTCAGCATCATTGACGTTTACCGGAAGATCGGGAAGCGGCTACGTTCGCTCGCGGAGAATGGAGTTGCTCTCACAACGCCGGGTACTCAATCTGTTGGCGACCTGATGCGCTCGATTGCCGGGACAGCGAAGGCAAACGGAATGGAGATCTTTTCTTGTGCCGAAGAGACGGATTTCAGCTCTTGCGGAATCCTGCCAGGCAAGTGCATAGACGAAGCGTATATCACCCGCGTGTTCGGATTGAAAGTGTCGGGCGCAAAAGATCCGTTCCAGCGCAAAGCCTGCGGCTGTGTTGCCAGTAAGGATATTGGCGCGTACGACACCTGCCTGTTTGGCTGTGCATACTGTTATGCAACGGCGGATTTTGCGCTGGCAAGGGAGAATCGTCAACGGCACAATTCTGCCTCGCCTTCGCTGCTTTTCCAGCCTTGTTTGACGCCAATGGGCTGATAAGATTGAACCATATTGTTGGATAGGACGCTTATATCTCAGGAATGTTGCCTAATTTGTGGTAACCTGCAGGCGTCTTAGATGATGAGAGTGAAAGGAAGATGCAAATGATCATAATCGAGCCGCATATTCACATGTATTCGCGGACAACGGACGATTACCAGGCCATGTACAAGGCAGGGATCCGCGCCTGCGTGGAACCTTCCTTCTGGATGGGCTCGGATCGTCGCTACGCCGGCACATTTTTCGATTACTTCCAGCTCATACTCGAATTCGAAACCGTGCGCGCCCGACGTTTCGGCATAGATCACTTCTGCGCTGTATCGCTGAATCCAAAGGAAACCGAGGACACGAAACTGGCCGATGAGGTGATCGCCGGGCTTGGCGAGTACCTCGATCATCCGCGTTGCATTGCGCTGGGCGAGATCGGTTTTAATAACATCACTCCTAATGAGGAGCGGGCTTTTGTGAAACAACTTCACCTCGCCAAAGAACGCAAGATGCCGATAGTCATTCATCTTCCACACGTCAACAAATTGACTGGAGCCATCCGTATTGCGGAGATTCTGAAGACAGAAGGTATGGATGTATCACGAATCCTCATGGATCACAACACCGAGGAAACGATTAAGATATCGCTCGACACCGGCTGTTTCGCAGGAATGACCGTCTATCCAATTTCCAAGCTCACGCCCCAGCGTGTGTCCGACATGATCAGGCAATACAGCAGCAAGCGGATAATCGTTGATGGCTCGGCGGACTGGGGCATTTCCGATCCGCTCAGCCTGGTCAAGGTTGTCGAGTTCATGAAGAAGGACGGTCATGGCGAGAGTACAATCAACGACCTCGTTTTCAACAACGCCATGGCGTTCTACAATCACTCGCCGAAATGGAAACCCGAACTCAACCTCGAACCGGTTGATCCGCATCAATTCCAGCGGTGAGTTGGATGTTGAAATGAAGCGGCGGCAAAGGATTGCCGCCCTCCAGTAGGTTTGGAAATAAGGTCTTTTGGAGGGTCGCAATCCTTTGCGACCGTCTTGTTGCGCCTCGGATGCAAAACAATTGATGATATAAAATGAAATCTCAGCACACAAACCGACTGACACCAGTCAAAGCATGGATGCAATTATTGCGACCGCCAAACCTGCTGACGGTTCCAGGCGATCCTATTGCCGGTTTCTTTCTCGCCCAATGGCTGACGCCTTGCAAGCCGCTGGTCGCGGCGTGGCCGTGCGTTGCCGGGAGTTTTCTTCTGTATATGGCCGGACTGATTTCCAACGACTATTTCGATCTCAAGGAAGACAGTGCTCAGCGTCCAAACCGACCTTTGCCCAGCGGCGCGGTCAAACCGGCGGCGGCCATTGCCGTGACAATCGTTCTCGCGGCATTGGGAATCGGCTCAGCTTCGTTTGCTGGAGTTGCAGCGGCAATTGTCGCTGCGAGTCTGGCAGCCACAATTGCCGTATATAATATATGGCTCAAGAAAGTACCGATCATCGGACCTTTTTGCATGGGAAGCTGCCGCGGCTTGAGCCTTCTGCTTGGTGCCGCCTTTTTCGGACAAGACGCTGTCTTCTCGTCGCTCCCGCTGTTGGCCGCCGCTGGTATCACGTTTTACGTGACGGCAGTCACGAGAATCGCCGCAAGCGAGACCGAAGAAATGGAGATTGGCGGAGATCGCTGGCGACCTCTGATAAACATCGGCTTGTGCTTCACCGCGATAATGTTCTTTGTCGAAAGCTCTTCACGCACAAAACTGACGGCGGCGGGCGGCACGAGCATTATCGTAGCCGGTCTCGCGGCGCTGATGACGCTCTTCTGGGCACTGTACTGCGGCACGCGGCTGACTGGTGAACCCGAACCAGCGGTAGTGTCGACAACAGTCGGGAAATACCTGCGCGGTCTTCTATTCGCCCAAGCTGCCTTCGTGGCGCTTGCGGGCAACCAAGGTCTTCTCGTAGCCGCCGCTCTTCTACTTCTCTGGCCGGTTTCAATGATCTTCGGCAAATGGTTCTATGCAAGTTGAGGAATACAAATCCAATTCTTAGTTGAATGAAGCGCGAAGCTTTTTTGTAGGAGCGGCTTTATGCCGCGATTATTACCCGCATTGATGAAAATCGCGGGATAAACCCGCTCCTACAAAGACATAACGTCAGAAGTATCACAGGGTAATTAACTTGCACATCGTGAGTTGAGGAATATGGAAACATCTGGTGATAAACAGCGGCATAGTGTAGCAGCTCTAATTCTTCTTGTGCTCGATCTTTTCCTTGCAGTATGCATGTTCATGGAACTCGGCTTTGTGGTGCCGGTTTTCGGAGAAATGTTTCGAGATTTTGGTCACAGACTGTCACTGCATACAAAAGTCGTTCTCAACATTTCGAACATCATCATGGCGTTCCATGGCTTGGGCTTCGGCATCCTTCTTTGCCTTGCGCTCTGGACGATCGTTCAAAGATATTTGACGCTTAACCGACGCAGAGAAAGAAAGATGCTGTTTTTTCAACTCTGGCTTATCTTCTTCTCTTTCGTTCTGCTAATGGTGATCATCACCTTAGCAATGTTTATTTCGCCAATGGGAATGGGGCCAGCGATCAACAAATGAATTGATTAAATGTCAACTTCAAGAAAACAACTTCTGGTAGTGCAATGCGCCGGGTTGGGACACGATTTTGTGGTCAAGAACGGGCAGAGGGACTGGCATGGACTGACTTTCAAGCCGCTAGAGTCCGTTTTCCCGGCGGTGACCTGTCCCGCGCAGGCTAGTTTTCGGACAGCTTTGCCGCCATCCAAGCATGGCATGGTCGGGAACGGTTTCTTTTTTCGCGATCTCATGAAACCGCTTTTCTGGGAACAGTCCGCCAAATTAATCGCCGGACCGAGAATCTGGGATTCGTTCAGGAGCAACGGCGGCAAGGTCGGGATGATGTTCTGGCAGCAGAGCCTCGGAGAATCGGTTGATTGTCTGATTTCTCCAGCGCCAATCCACAAGCATCACGGAGGGATGATCCAAAGCTGCTACAGCAAGCCCGTCGGTCTCTACGACAAGCTATGTGCCGATGTCGGCAGCAAGTTCAATTTGATGCACTATTGGGGGCCGATGGCGTCGGCCAAATGCTCCGACTGGATTGCTGCCGGAACAGCGGCTTTGATCGCGGATGCCGATGTAGCACCCGATTTATGCCTCACTTATCTGCCCGCGCTGGACTATGACTTGCAAAGATTTGGACCGGATTCGGAGAAGGCGCGTGCGGCTTTCAAATCGTTTCTGGCCGAACTGGACCAATTGTATTCCACCGCAGTTGCCAACGGCTACGACGTTCTTATCTTTGGCGATTACGCGATTGGAGCGATTGCCAAGGGCGCAGTTCTGCCCAACGCCGCCTTGCGAGAGGCCGGATTGTTTACCACGCGGAATGTCGAAGGCCTGCTTTATCCCGATTTTCATTCCAGTCGTGCTTTCGCGGTGGTTGATCACGAAGTTGCTCATGTGTACGGTCAGGATTACGCTTCGCTGGATGCGGCGGCGGATGTATTGCGAAAGTTAAGCGGTGTGGGCGACATGCTCGATGCTGGAAAACAGGAAGAGGCGGGCATCAGTCATGAGCGGTCAGGCGAATTGATTCTGACGGCTGCCGATGGATACTGGTTCGCATATCCGTGGTGGACAAACGAACGCGAAGCGCCGGACTATGCGAGTCATGTGGATATTCACAACAAACCCGGCTATGATCCGTGCGAATTGTTCTTCGGCTGGCCGCCATTATCGGTGAGCCGGAATACGGCGAAGATCCGCGGCTCGCACGGCAGGCTGGGAAAAGACCGGTTGGCCTGCTGGGCCACGACGTGCAAGTTTGATAAGGACCCAGGCACATTGATCGAGTTGGCGGAAGTGGTTCGAAGGTGGCTGGGGTGAGAAGAGAGGGAGGAAGATGTCCAATGTCGAACACAACACGTCTTATTCATGAGCACGGCTTCGCGGAGCGTCGCCCTCCTGAACTCCAATCCCGGAAGATGTTTTCCTGAGGGAGGGCGAGACTCTGTCGAGCCGGATACAATGACAGCCCAAAAACATGAAGAATGAAACGACCAAGGAAAAACTTCCGCAACGCCGAAAACCGGCATCGGGTGTATTTGTCGAGCATGACAAGCCGACTATTGTATTTGTGACTGTCTGCACTCGTGATCGGGCGCCATGGCTCACGCAGACAGCAGTTCACGATTTGCTCGTGAAAATATGGCAAGATGCAAGCGTTTGGTCTGTAGGGTTCTATCTTCTCATGCCAGATCATGTTCATCTTTTCTGCTCGCCGCACAACGAGACATTTACCTTGGAACAATGGGTGACCTATTGGAAGAGAGATTTCACTCGCAGAAGTCGTGCTCTTGCTTGGCGATGGCAGTCAGGAAAATGGGATACACGCTTGCGAAGATCAGAGAACTACCGTAATAAACGGGAATACGTGCGTCTGAATCCAGTTCGAAAAGGATTGGTCACAAAGCCCGAAGATTGGCCTTATCAGGGAATTCTCAACGAATTGCGTTGGTAATGCGCAAGCTTTGGACGCGGCTCGACAGAGTCTCGCCCTCCCAGAGAAGAGCTTCGCGTAATTTGGTTTGGGAGGGCGAGACTCCGTCGAGCCGATTTCGCGGAAGTGGTGAGAGAATGGCTGAAATGAGCAGATCGAACGATACATACAACCAAAAGATCACCGTGACATACGAATATCCCGTGTGCTTCACGCGGTCGGTATTCGATCCGGAGAATCCGCTCCTTTTGTCCATCATCGGGCGCGCCGGCGAAAAGCGGCGGCATCGGGTCATGATCTATATTGATTCCGGCGTAGTGGATACGACGCCGGGAATCGTTGGACGCGTCGAAACCTATCTGCAGCAGCGCTCCGACCTGGTTCTGCTCACCGCGCCACCCGAGATCGTTGTCGGCGGTGAATATGCCAAGAGCGGCTGGGACGAAGTGCGCAAGATCATGGCATCGCTCGGCAACAACAAGATGTGCCGTCAGAGCTTCGTCATTGCCGTGGGCGGCGGCGGCGTTTTGGATATGGCTGGCTTCGCGACCTCGCTCGTGCATCGCGGCCTGCGCCTGATCCGCCTGCCCACGACCGTGCTTTCTCAGAACGATGGCGGAGTCGGCGTGAAGAACGGCATGAACGAGCACAAAGCGAAGAATTTCGTTGGCACATTCGCGCCGCCGTTCGCAGTGATTAACGATTTCGATTTTCTCAAGACTCTCAAGGACAAGGACTGGATCGGCGGCATCTCGGAAGCGTTCAAGGTTGCAATAATCAAGGACGAGACATTCTTCGATTTCCTTTACCGCAATGCGGCACGGCTGAAGAAGCGTGACATGGCGGCCATGGAAACGCTGATCCGGCGTTGCGCCATCCTGCATCTGGATCACATCAGGACAGGCGGCGATCCCTTCGAGTTCGGGGCGGCGCGACCGCTTGACTTCGGACACTGGAGCGCTCACAGGATCGAGATCATGTCCGACTACAAAATCGGGCACGGTCAGTCCGTTTCAATCGGTATTGCCCTGGACTCGTATTATGCGATGAAGAAAGGCATGATTTCTGAAGTGGAGTTCACGAAGATCGTTGATGGTTTGACAGATTGCGGCCTGCCAGTTTGGAGCAACCTTCTTGAACGACGGGATGCCGCAGGCAGGCTGGAACTTCTGCACGGGCTGGAGCAATTCCGCGAACATCTCGGCGGCGAACTGACAATAACTCTCCCGCAGCCGATAGGCAACAAGCTCGAAGTCCACGAGATGGATACAAAGATCATAGAGGAAGGCATCGCGTTCTTGAAGAAGAAAAGCGTCGAGATGTAACATTGTAATCAAGAAATGAACTCTCGCAAAGGCGCAAAGTCCGCAAAGTGAATACATCTTGGCGTTCTTGGCGGCTTTGCGAGAAAGTCTTTATGATGGATAGTGAAGATGAGGCTACGAAATAATCCACAACTGCATCTTGCTTATTGCCTCAACATTCATCCGGGTGAGACGTGGGACGAGAATTTTGCCGCGATCCGCGATCACGCCACGAAAGTTCGCGATGCCATGGCTAAAGACGACGAGCCGTTCGGACTCGGTTTGCGCCTGAGCAACATTGCCGCTCGCTCACTTGCCGAAAAGCCGACGCTGGAAGCTTTTAAGAAATTCCTGGCCGAACAGAACATGTACGTGTTTACTATCAACGGCTTTCCTTATGGTACTTTTCATGGCAGGCCGGTAAAGGAGGCCGTTTACCAGCCGGATTGGCGGACGCCGGAACGCCGCGATTACACGATCATTCTGTCTGACGTTCTGGCGGCACTGTTACCGGACGGCGTGCCGGGCAGCATCAGCACCGTTCCCTGTTCCTACAAGGAATGGATCAAGAACGACGCTGACATCAAGTTGATGATCGAGAATCTCCTTTATTGCGCAACCCATCTCGCCGACATCGAGAAGAAAACCGGCAAACATATCAGCCTCGCACTTGAACCCGAACCAGATTGCTATCTGGAAACGACCGAAGACGTCTTGCACTTTTTCAACAAGCATGTTCCATCCCCTGCTCTGCTGCATATGGGAATTTGCTTCGACACCTGCCACCTCGCCGTCCAGTTCGAAGAACTGGAGACAAGCCTGAACCGGATTCTTGGGGCCGGAATCAGCGTTCCAAAGGTTCAGTTTAGCGCAGCGGTAAAGGCGCAAATTAACGATTCATCTTTGTGCGAGCTGGCAAAGTTCTGTGATCCGATCTATTTACATCAGGTCAGGATCCGGAATGTCAAGGGTGAAATAGAACGACACAACGATCTGACGCCAGAGCTTCGCTCCCAACTGCGGAGCATGTCTGGCACCGAACTGCGGGCACATTTCCATGTGCCGCTCTATTTTGCGGCAACCAGCGGCTTGGATTCTACGGTCTCCGATCTCACGCAGGGATTCTTCCGCACGGTCCTTGACAGCGGCATTCCGCATCTGGAAATCGAGACATATACTTTCGATGTCCTGCCCGCTGAACTGCGCGCGCCCGGCGTGACCGCCAGCATCGCGAAAGAATACGAGTGGATTATAAGGAAGCTGCAAATCAGCTCATGATTTGACTGGAAGACGCCGCAGCGGAGCGCGGCATCCACCTGTCAAAGCATCTGCGGAAACACTCCCGTTGCTCAGGTGAAGCGAGAGATCCGCGCGCGCTTCTGACAGAACATACGCTTCATCAAATGATGGCAATATTGGGTTGTTTGTGATAGGTTTACGTGCATCACTGTTAAGCAATTCTATCTAAAGAATAGTTCAATAAGAGGGAGGCATAATCATGAAACGCGCTTCACTATGTCTGTGCATTGCTATTTTCCTGTCCAGCTCACCGCGATGCCTGTTTGCAGCAGATGCGCTTGAAGGTGCGTCGAACGTTTTGAGTCAAGTGAAGGGTGGCGATCATGCCGTCACGGCAGTCGATTCCAAGGACGCAGTCATACGCCAGATTTCGGTAGATTTGGCCCAGTTCAGAAAAGAGCGCGATTCACTCACACCGGATCGCGTCGCCTCTGCCTGGCTCGCCCTGTTTGACCGTTTATGGAAGGTGAACGCGAACGATTTATCGCAGATGGGTCGACCCGAAGATAATGAATCTTCCGACGGCCCATTGTCGTTTGAACGCCTTTTTGCCGAGATTCCCGGGCCTGCGGCGTGGCCGGAGATTCAGAAACTTGTGAACGGAAGAGACATCACCAAGGGAGCAGACGGCGCCCGGGATTACGCGTTGCAGCTCTATGTGGCCTATCTCAACGGGGACAACAAGACATTTGACGATCTTCTTGGAAGATCAGGCGAACTCCTGCCCGGCGTGGAGCACTACACCCGCGAGTCGGTTGAGCGCGGGGTGAAGGAAATCAAGTCGGCAGCAGAGACCGCGCGGTCCGTCAACAGTCCGGAGGACCTGCTGAAGCATTACCGGAAGATGCTGGAAGAATTCGCCAAGGACACAACACCGGGATCACCGCAGGGTAACAAGCAGATCCAGATTCCTGATCTGGTTTCGCTCGCAGGCGCCGCGGAGGCCGAGAAACTCCTGCTCCAGACAATACAACTGCCGGTCACATTGGAAGTGCCCAGCGGCGGACAGACAAAAGAACTTATCAAGAAGCTGATTACGGCAAATGCGGCGCAGTTGAAGCAGCCGCAGTGGCAACTGGTTGATTCGCCGGAAGGCGCGGCACTCTACGAAGCCATGCTTGCCAAGTTCCCGAACGCCGAAAAGAAAGAGGACAAGACCGCAACTGCGCTCTTCAGCTCTGACAGAGGCATGGGTGACTATGAGAATTCCAACTCAGTTGAATCAAAGCGAAACGCAACTCTCTGTTATCTGATGGGACTCGTGGCTTCCGGTAGGAGCGCCGAGGCCCTGACCAATGCCATGGCAATGAAATCCAGCGACGTGGGCGAGGATTTTGTGGATGTCATGCAGAAGATAGACAAGCCGCTTGTCACCGACGCCCTGTATGATTTCGCAAGCAAGATGATGGTGAGGAAAGACGCCCCGCGGGTTTTCCAGTCCATGTATTGCTCACTTGCTTTATCGCTCGGACACACCAATGAGTTGTTCTCCAGCCTGGAAACAAGGATGGCCGACCCCTCGAACGACGATGCTGTCCGGAGAGGCGCAAGATGGCTGCTGCTTGAGTCATATCTTGCCGTGGACGAGACCGACAAGGCCGTAGCCATGCTCAGAGATGCCGTCAAGACTGCAAACACAAACAAGGAGGAGTTCGCCGACAATCAGCAAGCCCCCGAATCAGTGAAAGCAGCTACCCTGCTCGTACAGTTGGGCGACGCCATCGGCAGGCCTGAACTGATTGATGAGGGGTTGAAAGTGCTTCTGGATTCCGCAGAAAAGAGCACTGACGAGAGATTTTTTGAACCATCCATCATCAATTTCGGAAGACATTACTTCTCGGAATCGTTGGATGATGTGTTGATAAGGAATGGAAATACCGCTGAACTGGAACGCCTGATCAAGGCATCCATGAGCGCACAGTTGCGCATCTTCGAGAAGAACAAGCAGCGTGGTGAATTCTACGGTATGAATCTCGACGATAACCTCTCCCGGCTAGTGAATCTTTATGGCAAGCTTGGCAGGCACCAGGATGTTCTTTACCTGGCACGCAATGCCGAATGGTGGAGTACGGGCGATCTTGCAGCTCTGATGCAAAGCTATTGTGGCGGTGGTTCCGTGCCCTTGGCGGTTCACATTGCAGCGGCGCTTGAAACTGAGGGAGCGACCAGTAACGCCACGACCATACTCAAGGCGTATTTGTACAATAACCAGGGGAATGACAAAGCCTATTCCGCATTGCTCGGAATCGAAGGCATGGCGCTGATTCCGTGGCTGGACTCGCTTTATGCCCGCGATCGCTTCGAAGAAAGGCCGCTGATATGGAAGGCCGAACTTCTGCGTAAAGCGGGCAAACTGGATGATGCCGAGAAATTCGCACGCCAGGCCATTAAAGTGGATCCCACTGACGGCGAGGAGCCGCCGGGAGACAGAGTGCGCGCTTATGCCGTGCTTGCGGATGTACTTGCCGATGAGGGCAAGAAAGAGGACGCAGAATTCTTCAGGAACGTCGTCAAATCGGTGCGGACTGCGGAAAATGGCGACAGGCTCACAGCCGTCGGGCTCATGAAGAGAAGCATCAAAGCTTACGAAGAAGCGGAATCGGCTTTTGCCAACGCTTACTGCGTGCAATGGCGACTGGCCGAACGTCTGTACTCCATGGGCAAGGTGGATGAGGCCGAAAAACATTACAAGATAGCCTTTGAGCGGATGCCGGAACAATTCGGACAAGTAGCCAATTTCTGTTTCGGATGCGAGGGAGTCTTCAACAAGGAACACAGCCGTTGCGTTGCCGAAAGAGTACTCAGCAACCTTGTGCAAACCCATCCCGACCGACCGCAGGTTCACTTCATGATGGGAGAACTGCGCGAAGCGCAGGGACGCGAGACGGAAGCTTACGAGAGTTTCACAAAGGCTGTGGAGATTGATCCGGGGTATCTCGATGCATGGGAGAAGATGAGCTGTTTGAGCACGCTACTGTTGCTCCCGCAATCACAACGCGACTCCATCGCACTCAAGGGAATCGAAATGGATCCGCTTGGACGACATTTCTCAGCCAACATGACGGACGTGAAGGACCTCAAGGCATTGTGGAACATTCTCGAGAAAAACATGCAATATCAGGTGGAGCCGCCAAAATCCCTCTTCGTCCTGGAGGCGAGCAAGAAGGCAATTGATGAAGAGAAGAAGCAAGGCCGACGTGGTTACGAGCAGCGCTGGTCACAATCCGACAGACTGAAGCCTGGACAGGTGATTGCTTCCCAGAATCTGGCATCAAGGATAGTCCAATTGCTGAACAATGCCTGGTGTGCCCGTATGAACATGAACAGGAACGTAATTATGGACAGCGGGCTCTAAGCTGTGCGGCAGATAGTTTACCTGCGATGGCCCGGAAAGAGCGAGAAGCTGTGAAAGGATTATTCATAACACGGGGAAAACGGTCGGCGAAACGCCGACCCTCCCCTCGCCCATAAAAATAGCTTATTCTTGGAAGGCGGCCGCCCTCGACTGCCGCCAGTTATTTTAAAGCTTCCGGGGGATTATTTTTCTTTCGTTATGTCGCGATGTGATTCTGATGAGCTTTGCCCATGACAACTCCACTCGGAACGACAGGCTGCCGGCATGGCGATTCTACATGCTTTGTGCGGCCATTGCCTTCGTATTTCTATCGTTGCTGCCGTCGAGTCTCCGTTCGACGTGATCGAGTTCAAACGATCTGCACGCCATCCTTGAGATGTCGAGCGCCATGGTTGGCGAAGTCTGGAAGCAAAAGAAGGAAAAAGAAACTCAAGATGAGGACTCTAAACCGGAAACGACAGCATAACAGGAGAATTGAATCGAATATTGCCGAACGATGATCGGGTGTCTGGGTTCAATATTCGTATATATAAGGTTCCGCCCGCTAGCGTGAGTCCGGCGCCTGCCAGCCGGCTGAGTGAAAGGCCAGATGTTTTATCAATTCTTCCTTCTCCAGAGGCTTAATCAGGTAGCCGCGAACGCCGAGCTTGAACATTTCCTTGATCACTTCCTTATCCACGTTGGCCGTCATCAGCAGAACTTTAGTGTCCCTGGGAATATGCGCATTCTTCATGAACCAGGCGCCGTCATGAATTGGCATCATGAAATCCACGAGGGCAAAATCGTAACCGCCGCTTTCAATCATCACCACCGCTTTGGCAGCATCTGTCGTACAGTCAACATCGTGCCCAAGCTCGGCGAGAAGGCGTTTGATCGCATTAAGCAGGTGCTGTTCGTCGTCCAACAGAAGTATCTTCATGAAAGCCCCCTGCAATACACTATACTCACTGCCAACCACCCTGTCCTTGTCTCACTACATACCAAAACGCCGACATAAGACAACTTTGACATGGCGCAATTGCCGAAATCGCGGCAGTCTGATGGGCGATAATCCATCCGATAAGCGAGGCTGGGACGGTATCAACGTCATTTGCCTACGGCTGCTTGTCTCTCATGAACCAAGTGGCAACTTTGAATGAGCCGCCGCTGGTATAGCTTCCTGTGGCGAACACGCCGTGCCCATCAATCCTGACCATTTCCTTGCTGATCTCATCAACGGTGACGCGGACTTCATCCCCATCGGCTGGTTTTACGGTAATGGATTTGACTTCTCCACTTGAAGATTTCTCGACATGCACCTTGCCTTGCAAAACTTTCACGTTGTCGAGAGCGCCAGCGCTAACATTATTCGACAACACCGCAACACCGAGCACAAACGCCGCCAATCCAATAAAAACTTTGTTCATCCCAAGTCCTCCTGAAAAAGCACTTCCACATATACTTGCCAATCCGAATTCAACATTCCAGAGTCTCATCTTGAACTGGCCGACACTTCCACCAATTAACCTGTATCTTCACTATCATCTTCACATAATGCAGGTAAAGGAAAATTGAATGCGCCAAGTATGCTGCCGGTTACCTGGTGTTCTCGTTTTTTGCAACAGGACAGGATATCAGGTTCGAGCTGACAGCCCGCCTTGTCAAGCGGCGCTTACGATGAAGCAGGATTATTTAGTGTAGCCGAGGAACTGTGTTTCGATTTGCGTGGGAGATCCACCAGCGGCGATCACGGTCATTTTGAATACGCCCAAGCCGCCCAGTTGGCGGATAAAGAAGAAAGACAGTGTTGTGATTTTATTATCAGTTGTTATCTTAACAGGAGCAATGGTCTTTCGGATTTTCTGAACAACTTCGTTTCCCTGCGGTACTTCCTCGCTGCTGTTGATAACTTTTGCGTCAGCTGGAAAACTGCGGAGCGCCGACAATTGCTGCGCGAAAACGGCTGCATCCCGCGCCAAAGACGATTTAAGGCCCGTGATATCAACTATCGCAGCCAAATCAGGATCGTTGGTGAATCTGTATGTTTTTCCGTCCGGGGCGACAGCAACAAGAATCTTTGGCTGACCCGCCTTTGGAGAAAGCTCCACGATTTTCAACGGCGACAGCAACGACACAAGATCTTTGGAAAGCGTCAGTTCGTTCTGTGTCCAATCCGTGAATGTTGGTGCGTCTTGTTTAACTCGCGCCATGGACAATTCTGTTGGATCAACTGACGTCGAGTCGGCGGCGACCGACCCCGACAAACACGCCACCAGCAATACATACAGAAGACTGCACGCTGCGAACCGTAGGATTCCCTTGTTCATGCGATTGATCGTCCTTTTGCTTTTTCTTCCGTGGCAGCCGCGTCGAAATGACGGCCAAATCAAAGAATATGAAATACGATTTTTCTTTTACACCTCGGCACACGCCTTTTCAAGGTGAAATTGCAGCGTCCGACTTGACTCAGTGCGAAACTGCACGTAATCGCAGAAGCAGCACAATTACAAAAATTATGAGCGTCACAATCGGAATGGCCATGACAAGTATGATCGTGTGCATGTTCCGGATCATGGACGGACGGCTGCTCGCTGGTGGCTGCAGCCTGGCAGCGCGGTCTGTGACTATGACTGCTCCGATGTCGTCCAGTTCTTTCTTCATCTCGGCCATTGTTTGGTAGCGGTCATGCGGCTGGCGGGCCATCGCATGCAGTATGACTTCTTCGGCATTGGCAGAAAGCAGCGGATTCAATTTTCGCGGCGCGACGGGATCACCGATAAGCCGCGCATTCATGATGACAAAAGGATTCTCCCCCTCAAAGGGAGATGCCCCCGCTAGCATTTCATAAAGAATCGCACCGACGCTGTAGATATCGGTTCGCGCGTCGCCACGCTTGCCTTTGACCTGCTCCGGCGCCATGTAATCGGGCGTACCCATTGTGGGTGTGAACCCGGTGAAGGTGAGCCTGCGGCCCTGGATTGCTTTGGCGATCCCAAAATCCATGATGCGTAGCGTGCCATCGTAGCACAACATTATGTTGGCCGGCTTGAGATCGCGATGGATGATGTTGAGTTTGTGCATATGGTCCAGCGCGTCGCAAGTGCGGCTGGCGATTTTCAGCGCGTCGGCTTCTGGAAGCGGACGGACGGTCGTCATCAAGTGTGAGAGCGTATAGCCTTTCAAATATTCCGTGACTATGTAGGGTCGGCTTTTGCGTTCGACTTGAATGAACTTGAGGAGAAACGGATGATTCAACGTGCGGCCAATTTCTTCCTCACGCTGGAACCGCCCGAAGAACCCGGGATCGCTTTCGTACTGCATGTGCGGAACTTTGATCGCCACTTCCTTGCTGCTTTCCCGATCGGTGGCCCGGTAAATCACGGCCATGCCACTGCGACTGATCACTTCCGCGATCACGAAACGGTTGTCCACGATCTGGCCGGGATAAAATTCGCCAGCCGCAACGGGCTGGGTCTGTTCGTAGTAAATCGGCGCGCCGCGATAGTTGCTGACCGCTTCGACGCGATCTATGCGGATAACCTGGACGGTGATATTGTCCTGAGCGCCACGTTTTTCTGCAAGCGCAACGAGTTGTTTTGCGGCTTCGTCCGGTGGTACGCGGCAGACTATATCGATGATTTCATTGTCAACGACGCAAGTGTACAGGCCGTCGCAGCACATCACGATGTAATCGCCTTTGGTGACGGTAGCTTCGTTGCAATCAATGCGGATTGTCGGTTCCTGCCCGACGCTGCGTGTGAGTATCGAGCGCTGTTCGCTCGCCAGGGCATCGCGCTCGGTGATGAGGCCGAATTGCTTTTGCATGCCGACGTAACTGTGGTCCGTCGAGAGTTGCTTGATCAGCCCCTTTTGAACCAGATAGACGCGCGAATCGCCGACGTTGCCGACAGTGACTTTGTTGTTTCGTAAAACGGCTATGGCGATGGTGGTGGCCATTCGCATTTCGCCGCGACTCTCCATGTTCTTGTCGTACACGGCCAGGTTCGCCGCGTTGACTGCCTGCGTGATGATTTGCGTCGGCTCCGTGCCATCCCTGGCTTCGCGAAAGATTCTCAAAATTTCATCGACCGCGAGCCGACTGGCGATTTCGCCATGGCCCTGGCCACCAACCCCGTCGGCCAGCACGGCAATAGCGCCACGAGCGCGTTTCTCCTCGATGGTCTCCGGCTGCCAGAAACCATGCGCATCTTCGTTCACCGTTCGGACGGTTCCGGGCGAAGTGCAATCTGCTTCTACAATTTCCATGAGAATCCCTTTGCTTCAAGTAAAGCCCGATATTATCAGCGTGAACGTCGAAATACAACCTCGCCGATTCAATGGTCAATTGGCGAATTGGATGAAGCCGGCTGAAAAGAGAGCGGCGGCCTTTTTTGGGGCCGCCGCTTAGCAATAGTTTATGTCCTTTGCCGTGCTATCGGATGCGGGCAGATTCTGTAGTTTGCGTAAGAATGATTTCCTTTCCTTTGGCTTCGCTCGACTTCACGAAATAAATCGCCCCATAGATGCCCCATACCGCGCAGAATCCCAGCGCGATAAACGGCTCCTTCCAACTCATGCCCGCGATTGTGAACGGACCGACAATATAGAACAGCATGCAGGCCAGGTTCGCGATCAGTCCGAACGCCGGAACGGCTACATGTTTAAAGCCGTTGAACGACTCGTGCTCTTTGAACGCAACCATCGCAATAACGTTCGTGATCATGTAGAGCATGAACGTGCCGAAATTGCTGATCAGCGTGACGAGCACCAGCGTGTTCGGGAGTTTGGCATACGTTTCGGGCGAGAAGATCCCGAAGCTGTACCAGATATTGTGATACTTCGGATCGAGAGCAGCCGGCGTGGTGCCGCCGAGATACACGATGCAGGTTACGATTCCGACAACTGCGGAGATCGCCGCCAGAGTCCAGATCGCGCGGTACGGCGAGAGCGTCCTGCCGTGCACGAGTCCGAAATGCGACGGAACTTCATCGTCGCGACCCATTGCGTATGTGACGCGGGCGCCGGTACTCAGGCAAGAGAGCGTTGTGCCGATGAGCGCAAGAAATACAGTCGCAGCTTGCACCAGCATAAACGCCCGACCTGCCGAGTAGCTGCCGAACAGCCAGGTGCCGACAATGACCATCATGTCGCCAAGCGGTGCGCCGGAAGCGCCCGCAGCTGGCAGCGTGTAGCCGTTATGCAGGAAATAATTAGCGGCGAAATATTCGAGCAGGTAGCAAAATGCGCCCTGGATCGCCAGCGAGAGCAGCACGGCGCGCGGCACATCGCGTTTGGCATTCTTGGCTTCTTCACCCATCGCCGTGACGGATTCGAATCCAACGAGGATCAGAATCGCGATGCAGGCTTGGATGAATATAAAATTGAAGCCGTGCGGAGCAACGACCGATGCGGCTGTCGCGTGGAAATTGAAGGTCGGGTTGCCTTTGTCGTCTTTCGTAATGGCTTCTTCCGGTTTGTAGCTTACGGTGAACGGAGCCGCGAGCTTCGGATCGGTCGTCGGCTTGCCGTCCTTGTCCGCCATTACCGGATTGCCGTCCTTGTCCTGCGAATCCTGCATTTGCATTTGGAATACGGGTTGACCGCTGGCATCCATTACCGCCTTGCCTTTGTCGTCGAGCGACGGAGTGGGCTTGCCGTCTGCGTCCAAGACCGGTTGCGGGACGCCTTTATCGTCTTTCACGACTTCTTGCGCGACTTGATAGTCAACGGCAATGCCGTTGGACAAGTGATAACCTCGCGAGTCCTGATGGTGCTGTACGCGATACGCGATGGCTATGACCGTGAAAACGAGCAGTGCGGATATTTGAATCACGTTAATCGCCGCGTTAACACCAGTTGTGCCGTTGACGCCGCGAAATGCGATGTATGCAACTCCGAACGCAAACAGCACGGAGAACCCGAACATAAACAGCGGGCTGTTATAAGTTCCGGAAAACACATCCGGGAAGAACTGGTTCAACAGATAGCCGCCGAGAATGGCGGTAACGCCGACCATGCAGCCCGGATATATCCAGTAGTACAGATGGCTTGCCCAGCCAGTAATGAATTTTGCCAGGCGGGCAAATCTGTAGGCTTTTGTCTTCGACAGAAAAGCCTGTTCCGCGTACAGGTACGACGAACCCGCGCCCGGAAACAGTTTCGACAGTTCCGCGTAGCTTATTGCCGTGGCAAAGCACAGCAGAAGCGCCAGCAGAATGCCGAACCACATTGCGCAGCCCGCCATCGGCGCGCCGTACAACGATTGCATCTGGAATGTCAACCAGAGGAATGCGCCGGGCGCAATCAGCGCCATCGCATTCGAAGTCAGGCCAGTCAGTCCTAGTGTTGCCTTGGTTGACGGTTTGTCTTTGCCGGTCCCTGCCGGAGTTGGTGCCGCTCTGTTACTCATAGTTCACCTTACCCTTTCTGTTTACTGGTTGGCAGGCCTTAACGCATGAGGTGTGCCAAGGCCCGGCAAAAGAAAAGATCCGGGGATGCATCAACCTGATAATGAATCGGTTGCGGTATTTATTCGGCATTCAGCCTCGAAACGCGTCACCTGCATATAGCTACATCTTTGTCATTATCGATAGACTACTATAACATATTTGTCTCTCGCAATAACGGTCTTACATATATGTACTTCACAGATAACTGTCATTACCTCATTCATTTCAGTGGGAAATGCCGTTAAGTAGTGATTATCCAGAAAACATCGCGCCGAACATGGCTTGGCACGGTAATTGCAATTAGCTAATATCGCTAATGAAGAAAAACATTGGACAAAATGACTTATGAAGATATCTAAAAGATACCTCGAAAGAGCGATAACGGGTGTGTTGTTGGCCGGTGCATTGACGGTTCTGTCTTCGCTTGGCGTCAAGGCTGACGAAACGTCCGATCTTGCCACGTCGTCTGTTGGAGCTTTTTCGAATACATCTGGCACTGGCGCCGTTTCCGCGATCCATATGCAAGGCGGCCCTGCGGTTTCGGAAACCGACAATCTTGTCAGCGCCGTAGCGCACAATAGAATTTCCATCAACATCGTATGGACGCTTTTTGCGGGCTTCCTGGTGATGTTCATGCAGGCAGGCTTCGCGCTGATCGAAACCGGTATGTGCAGGGCAAAAAATGCGGCGCACGTCATGGCAATGAACTTTCTTATCTATCCGCTCGGTGTGCTCGGTTTCTGGATCTGCGGATTTGCGATCATGTTTGGCGGATATGGGAACGCTCCATCGCCCATAGGATGGCAACCACCGCTAGGCCCTGGCTTGGCATTTCTAAATTCCGAACACGGGATCCATTTGTGCGGAAAATTCTTTGGTCTCTGGGGTGGAAAAGGATTCTTTCTCAACGCGCCAGTTTTCAATATGGCCATCTTCTGCTTCTTTCTTTTTCAAATGGTTTTCATGGACACCGCCGCCACCATTCCAACAGGAGCGATGGCGGAACGATGGCGGTTCAAAAATTTCATTTTCTATGGTTTCTGGGTCGGAATGCTGCCCTACGCGCTTTTTGGTAACTGGGTCTGGGGCGGCGGCTGGCTCGCGCGTCTGGGCGAGAATTTCGGACTCGGCCATGGCCATGTGGATTTCGCTGGCTCATCCGTGGTCCATCTGTGCGGCGGCATGATCGCGCTGGTAGGAGCGTATGTGCTCGGCCCACGCTATGGAAAATATGCGCCCGATGGATCAATGCGTCCGATTCCCGGCCACAATGTCGTTTATGTCATTCTTGGAACCTTCATCCTCGCTTTCGGCTGGTTCGGATTCAATCCGGGCTCCTCGCTCAGCGGCACAGAGCACAGGATCGCAATCGTCGCGGTCAACACGATGCTGGCGTCGGCCGCCGCAACGGTTGCAAGCTGTATTGTTTTGTACTGGAAGATCGGCAAGCCGGAACCATCGCTCCTGTGCAACGGAATGCTCGCCGGTCTTGTGGCGATCACGGCGCCGTGCGCCTTCGTGACGCCGCTCGCTGCGATCCTCATCGGCGCAGTGGCCGGGATTATTGTCGTCTTATCGGTATTGCTGTTCGATACTAAATTCCGCATTGACGATCCGGTGGGTGCCATTTCCGTCCACGGACTCAACGGCGCGTGGGGCGCGCTGGCGGTCGGCCTTTTCGCGAACGGAAGTTTTGGCGCGGGCTGGAATGGCGTCCACAAGCTCTTCAAGGATGGTGTGGTTCAGGTCATTTTCAACGACGGCACCACCGCGACAATCGAAAAATACAAAGCACTCCTCGCTGCCGGGTGGCACGACGAGGGTGTCACTGGCGCATTCGGAAAGCTTTTCGGCGCGCATTTCAACGACTGGTCGCAACTCGGCGCGCAACTTACCGGCACGCTTACTTGCATCGTTTTTGTTGGGACGTTCGCACTGGTGTGGTTCAAGCTCTCGCGGCTTATCGTGCCCATGCGCACGAATGTGGAGGAAGAATTACAGGGCCTTGACATTCCCGAAATGGGTGCCGAAGCTTATCCCGATTATCAACTGACGGATAAATCGTCGCCGTTGTGAAAGGAAACTAACCATGAAACTTGTTATCGCCTACATTCAGCCGCAACGCCTGCAGGCAGTCAAAAAAGAACTGTTCATGCGGCAGGTATATAAAATTTCCGTCAGCAACGCCGTCGGTTGCGGCCAACAAAAAGGTTACACGGAAACTTATCGCGGCACAATTTCCGAGGTGAACTTACGCCCGAAAATCCGCCTTGAAATCGCGGTCAACGACAGCTTCGTTACCCCCACGGTCGAAGGCATCATCGCCGGCGCACGCATGGGCAAGATTGGCGATGGAAAGATCTTCGTGACGAACCTCGAAGAATGCATCCGCATCCGGACCGGCGAAAAAGGCTCAGAGGCAATAGGCTGAGCGGAACCGGGTGTCGTTTTGAAAAGTCGGGACATTGGCACGGATGCGGCACGCCATTAGACCGCATTTCTCACACCGCTTCTCCCCACTTCGCGGTGAGTAAGCGGTCCTACAACAGAAAAATGCAATGTAGAACCGTTCACCCACGAACGCGCTGCAATTCGTTTCGCCACAACCAGATTGCTCACGCCTTCTCAGAAAGTTGTGAGAAAGGCGGCGATCACCCTGTTTTATGGAGCCAATTGCCGCCATGATTTCTGATTCTACTTTTACATCATGAACATCATCTCGGCGTAGGAGGGAAGCGGCCAGAGATCATCCGGCA
>CAZASC010000038.1:0-28543 GCA_964487695.1 uncultured Victivallales bacterium | reverse complement strand
TGCCGTGCTTTCTTATGGGGAAACTGTCAGCACTAATAATCCTGCCAACACAAACAATGCTGCAGCCAGAGCACCCGACATAAAAGCCCTGCTGGAAAGTGCAAGCAACGGTGATGCAATGGCCCAATGCGATCTTGGCGATTGCTATTACGAGGGCAACGGCGTTTCAAATAACTATGCCATTTCGGTAATGTGGTTACGAAAAGCGGCAGAGCAAGGTAACGCAAAGGCTCAAAATAAACTCGGCTTCTGTTGTTATTTCGGCAAAGGCTGCACGGAAGATCGTAAAGAAGCGGTAAAATGGTATCGCAAAGCTGCTGAACAGGGCAACCCAAAAGCCCAGATCAATCTCGGAACCTGTTACTACGGTGGTAATGGCGTTGTGCAGGATTACACGAATGCAGTTCTCTGGCTGGGGAAAGCTGCAGAGCAAGGAGAGGCCAATGCCCAACATGCCCTTGGTATCTGCTACTATAAAGGCAACGGCGCTGATCGGGATTACAAGGAAGCTGCAAAATGGTTTCGCAAGGCTGCTGAACAGGGAGATGCACAGGCTGAATGCGATCTTGGATTCTGCTACGAGCATGGCGAGGGCGTTGAGCAGGATTCCGAAGAGGCACTCAAATGGATCCGGAAAGCTGCCGCTCAGGGTAATGCCGATGCTCAAAGCTATCTCAATGAAGTGACGTTATAGATCCACTTCGCCGGAGGAAAACATGATGCGTTCAAGATGGTTTGCAATATTGGCGGTGCTCGCTCTTGCCGGCTGCATGACGACGAACAATGATGGGCGAGGAACTTACAACCTGTATATCGCCAATCGTTCGAACGAAGTGTTGCAGGAGGTCATCATTAGAGATGCCAGCGGAACATTGAAGCATTTCGGCAATGTGGATTTCGGCGGAGAAAAGACCATAGACGAATGCACCATTGATCTAAAGGTTAGATTTGGCATCTTATGCTATGCAAACGGACAAGGACAAACGAAGTTACTGAGCCTGAGCAGGTATATTCCGGTAAAGAACAGGATCAACACGATCTATTTCTATTACCACGGTGGCAATCAATGGTCCGTCATTGCTCGTGACGACAAAGCCAGGGAAGTCAAACCTGACGACAAGGCCGCCGAGCAAGGCGATGCAGACGCGCAAGTCAACCTCGGCGTTTGCTACTGCAACGGCGACGGCGTTCAGCAAGACTACACAGTAGCGGCCAAATGGTTTCGCAAAGCCGCCGAACAGGGCAACGCCGATGGTCAATACAGACTGGGAATTTGCTACTATGGCGGAATAGGCGTAACGAAAGATCACGAAGAAGGCATCAAGTGGATTCGCAAAGCCGCCAAACAGGATGACACAGAGGCTCAAGATTGGCTTAAAAAGATGTCGTTATGAATAAACGCCTGCTTTTTGCACCCATCATGGCGGCTCTGATCGGGTTCTTTGGATGGATTGCTTATGGGGACGCTGCCGGCACGAATAACGCCGCCCCAACGAACAATGCTCCCAATATAAATGCATTGTTGGAACAGGCAGGCAACGGGGATGCAACCGCGCAATGCGAACTTGGGTACTGTTACTATCATGGCAATGGTGTTGAGCAGAATTACACCAATGCGCTCATGTGGTTCCGCAAATCCGCGGAACAAGGGAACCCGGTGGCTCAACGCAGACTGGGTCTTTCTTACGAGCGCGGCTACGGCATCCAACCGGATGACACAAATGCCATCAACTGGTGCCGCAAATCCGCCGAACAAGGCGACGCGGACGCTCAAAGCAGGCTGGGCTTCTATTACTATTACGGCAAAGGTGTTGCTCAGGATTATGTGGAGGCTGCCAGATGGTATCGCAATGCGGCCAACCAGGGCAATGCAATAGCTCAAACCTGGCTCGCACGTTGTTACCGTCTCGGTGAAGGCGTCCCGCAGAATCACACAAGGGCAGTCATGTGGTATCGAAAAGCCGCTGAACAAGGGGACGAACTAGCTCAATTCGACCTCGGCTTTTGTTACGAACACGGCAACGGAGTACGCCAAGACCATTCGGAGGCAGTCAAATGGTACACGCTGGCGGCGGAACAAGGGAATAAACAAGCCCAATACCTGCTCAAAGAAATGACCATTGCCGAGGCCTTGCTTTGGGTATTCGGCACATTGCTGGCTGTTTATTGTGTCTTTATTCTTTATGACAGCGGTTTATACGCCCAAGACCAAACTGTTGAGATTAAAAACATCAGGAAGCCCTCCCGGTTAACCGTTCCCGCATTTGTAATTATCTTCCTTATCATTCTTGGCGCATGTGTACTGTTCAACTGGTATATGCAGGAGCGATACGTTGAAACGACAGGTCATGTCATTTGGGTAAGGAAAGTGGCGCCACATATGAGGACCGGCGCAAATCCCACGCAATCGTCGAGGATCAATCGCTCCGATCTTATCATTGAATACATGGTTGGAGGCAAAGCAGTATACGGAGTAGTAGGCGTGGATAATTCGCGGATTCGAAAAGGTGACAGGTTGCCTGTGCTTTATTCAAAAACGGAACCAGACCGTTGCATGTTGAAATAAGATTCAGCCAAAACAAATCCGCCCTCACGAAGGGCGGCAACAAAATACGAAAATGCCCGACTTATGCTATCAAGCCAATCTTGCAGGGTTGAATCCGAATCTTTCTTCCGCGGATTCGCCTTATCAAACCATTCCGACCAGACATATAGACCGGCATAATAGACCACGAAACCGATTGCCACCGTCACGTAAGTCATTGTCGTCATTTATAATCGAGCAGCCAGCTCATAGCGCTGTCTGTACTGCTACACAGGTATTTGTGGTTTTTGCGACGGAATCCTTGGTTTGATAGCTATGGGCTGCAATCCTTTGTAGCCGCAGTTCCTGTCCGCGCCGATTTTAGATGGCAAACCCGGGCGGAATAATATTATCTTTATTGGATGAACTGAAAAAGGAGGAGTGGTGTTATGAAGAGAACCTGGTGTTTGTTGATCGTGTTTCTGTCGGCAATTGCGGCTCACGCCGAGAGTAATGAAAAAGCCTACCTCGTCGAAGTGACGGAAGTTACCCAGGAGAAAAGCAACCTGATCGTGACGGTCGAGGCCTATCAATCTTTAGAGACTGAAATGGCAGCGAAGAACAAATGGCTTCAAAAGGCGGTTGAGCTTACTACCAAGGAGTGGAAGGAAACCCATTCTGCTTCCGTGCCTTATCCTCAGCAGACCGCATTGCCGGGAGTTGTGAAGTCGCTCGGCGTATTCGGCGACAAGGCGAAAGCCGAGCAAGCGTTGACGGATCTTCAATCCAACGCACCGAAGGAGCAGAAGAAAAAGCTGAGCGGGGTCGAGAAACAACTGGAGGCATTGCAATCACAACTCAACGGAATGAAGCTCACCAGCGATAATCAGACTCAAGTAGCCGGCCTGCAGATGAGAATCAAGCTGCTCGAAGATGAAGTGGCGAAGAAAAAGAAGAAGGATGCCGAAATGGCCGCCAACCTGATCATTGCACGGAACATCTTCATGAGCAAATTACAACAACTCCTGGCTGCGGACACTGGAAGCCATAAAGACGCAGGAACCCCATCTCAACAGCCAACCAATAATGTTGCCGCATCCCCTTCCCCGACAAACTAACAGCAATGGATCTCTATGCAGATGATATGTCCAAATTGCAGATGCTTGTTGCTCGTTTACTTCATCTTCATTGCCGTCATCATCGTTATTGGAACAGGAGGCTGTATGTCCGTAGATACCGTGGTTATAAATGGCCTGACTATAACCAGAGATGATGGCGATAATGGAACCAGCAAGACGAACGATACCAACAACGCCAATGAGAGCAGCTTCAGTTTCGGGTTTACGCCATTGGCTCCGCATCAAGACCCGTAAGGTGTGCAACAGGCTGATTTAAGATGGAGAATGAGCGGCCATGAGCAAAATCAGGATACATCTATGGTTGGCTATGAATCTGGCTATAACGAGTGCGGCTCTGGCCGAACCTGAGTCGTTATACGTGACATCAACAAACGGCCAGACATACGGCCCGTTCGTCTACACAAATGGTGCAACGATTGGAGTCGTGACGCCTGCGGCTGCCCAAATAGCTGACATTGAAACCAACATTCCATCGGAGAGCCAGGTAATCCTTTCCCCAACCAACGCTGCAACAGACATAGATGCCCCGTCGGAAAGCTCAAACAACGTGGATGCAAAGGCTCAAACTGCCAAGCCTGAACCGTCAGAGTCAGCCTTTTTGGCAATCGACATTTCTCACAAGAACAACATTTGCGAGCAGCAATTCTATTTCGTCTATCAAGAACTCAAGAAACTGGAAACGCAATATCCAGCCATGATGACGTTTCGGAAGAGCGTGCACATTGACCGGGAGAACGGGAATAACACCGGACAAAATTACTATTCCCTGGAATATACGAACAATTTCTCCGGCTGGGGCAAGAAGGACAAACAATCGCACGCAATAGATTCCAGTCGTCCCTATGCGGCGATCTTTTTTTCGCTCATACCGGCAGAATATAAAGAAGGACAGGCGGATGTATCCGTAATTGAGGGTTACTTGCGAGACAGAACAACCAAGTCCATACAAAACAGATTCGATTCAGGAATGGTCATATTTGCCAGAGCCGATGCCGACGACAAGAAGCTTGAAAAGAAGATCTTTTCCATTTTCGGCCAGGTAATTGACAACATTCGATTATGGGAAAAGGCTGAAGCGACCCGAATGATGCAACAGCCAATGAACTGACAAACACTGTAGGCAGATGAACCACCCAAATGAGTAATGCTTATGAATAAACGCCTATTTGTTACGCCCACCATAGCGGTTATATGCATCGCTTTGACTCTTGTCTTGGCGAGTGTTGCTCTGGCCGAACCTGAGTCGTTATACGTGACGACAACAAACGTCCAGACATACGGTCCATTCGTCTACACAAATGGTGAAACCATCGGAGTCGGGTCTTCTGACGGGTTTGCGTATGGGGAGGGCGCTAATACGAATGGTGCCGATACGACCGATGCTCCCGACACGGCCAGCGCAACAAACCCGCCGCCGTACATAAAAGCATTCGTAGACGCAAGTAACGGGGATGCGCGGGCTTATTCCAAACTCGTCCCGCAGGATTATACGAATGCTGTTACATGGTTTCGTAAGTATGCGGAACAAGGCAACGCTGATGCTCAGAACTGGCTGGGATTCTGTTACTATGCCGGTCAAGGTGTGCAGAAAGATTATGTGGAAGCGTTCAAATGGTATCAGAAATCCGCCGAACAGGGTAATGCCGACGCTCAATACTGCCTCGGCGCTTGCTATGATCTGGGCATAGGTGTAACGCAGGATCAAAAAGAGGGCGTTAAATGGTATCGGAAAGCTGCTGAACAAGGAACTCCCGGCACCCAAAGTCTTCTCAGGCAACTGTTATCAATGCCCGACAACACAGCCACCAACGTAACGAATTTAACCACCAATTCCCCGACTAAAGCGGTATCAGATGTAGAGGCATTGATGGAAGCAGCTAGTAACGGGGATGCCAAGGCTCAATCTGAATTGGGGAAATCCCATTCAAATGGTACAGATGTTGCGGCTGATTCCCAGGAAGCTATTAAGAGGTATCGCAAGGCTGCCGAACAAGGAGACGCTCATGCTCAAGCTGTTCCTGAAACATTGGCATCATTACCCACCAATCCAAGCCAGGAAAGTGCTCGTAGCCCTTCTCTCCAACCAACAAACACCACAATATATAGAACGGCCATTTCTCCGACAAACGCTGCAACAGTCTCGGGTGAGGCAACTAATTCAACAGTCAATGCGTCAGCAAAGGAACATGACGACTTCCGCATAGTGCTGAGATTCAAGAATTCACCGCTCAATCTTGTTGCCGAACAGTACGGTAAATTGATCGGCAAACAGGTGACTGTGGACAAGGGTATTTCCACCACTTTATCGCTCAAACCAAGCAAGCCCGTAAAGAAACCGGAAGCTATTGCCCTGATTGAAAAAACGCTGATAGATGCCGGGCTTGTGGTCACCATGATTGACACAAATACAGTTCAGATCAGCCGCAAAGCAAAGAGCGAAATTACGAATACTCCCGCCATCGATTTATCGTTTCTCCAGTCAACGAATAAATTAACAAATGCTGTTCATCGGGCACACCTCCAGCTGCATGAACGCGACTTTGCTTCTCTGCCGACAAACAACGTGACAAATGCAACAGTCAATTCCCCGCTACACGACATAAAGGCACTCTTGGAGAGGGCAAGCAACGACGATGCAAAGGCTCAATGCGAACTTGGAGATTGCTGCTATTTTGGCAGGAGCGTTGCTCGGGATTACGCAAGGGCGGTCAGGTGGTATCGCAAAGCTGCTGAGCAAGGAAATGCCGAGGCTCAACAACGGCTCGGCTTTTGCTATTATTACGGTGACGGCGTAGCTAAAGATTACGAAGAGGCGGCTAACTGGTATCTCAAGGCTGCTTCACAAGGAGATGCCGCCGCTAAAGACATGCTCCGGACAATGTTGCCATCCAAAAACACAACCCGCCAATAAGGGCAGCATGCTATATTGCCTGGAGCCGGCGCGCCATCGCGCCGGTGGTCACCGGGACAGATGGCGTCCCGGCTCCAAGATTCAACTGAATCCTTCCGACTTAGGTTGACGCGCAAGGGCATTGACATTTTATTGATGCTTCCGCCCCCCTTTTTGATTAGGCCCCATCAACTTCAATAGCTAGCATATCCCGTAAATGAAAACGACTTGGCTGTAATGGCGTCTCTGGAGAATCGAGTATGAATGATTTGGTGTTTGTCGTGTTGATTGTCGGTTTCTTCGTGGTCAGCGGACTATACGTCCGCTTCTGCGACAAGTTATAGGAGAATTCAATGTCGTCGCTAATTGCAGGTATGGTAGCTCTGATGCTGTTTGTCTATCTGTTCGTGGCCATGATTTGGCCTGAAAAATTCTGAGGTGTAGCCATGATTCTTTCCGGTTGGATACAACTTGCCATCTATGTCGTCGCGCTTGCGGCGATCACCAAGCCCATGGGACTTTATCTTATGCGTGTCCTCGATGCCGGCGGCAAAACCTGGTTTGACCCGGTCTTGAAACCGTTGGAACGGTTCACGTATCGTCTGATGGGCGTGGATTCCAGCAACGAACAGGACTGGAAACAATACACGCTGGCCATGTTGCTCTTCAGCCTGGCTGGTTGTCTATTCACATATGCCATTTTGCGGCTGCAGCACCTGTTGCCACTCAACCCGCAGGGCTTCGGCCAGTTGAGCGCGGACCTCGCCTTCAACACCGCCGTGAGTTTTACCACCAACACGAACTGGCAGAGCTACGGCGGCGAATCCACAATGTCCTATTTCTCGCAAATGGTCGGTTTGGCTTTGCATAACTTCACCTCTGCTGCAACAGGCATCGCCATCGCCGCCGCGCTCGTGCGCGGCATCTCGCGCCACTCGGCTACGACGCTCGGCAACTTCTGGGTGGACCTGGTACGGGTGACATACTACCTGTTATTGCCGATCTGCCTTGTCTTCGCGGTGTTCCTGGTGTCCCAAGGTATGATCCAGAACTTCAAGCCTTACACCACAGCAAAGCTCATCGAACCAATGAAAGTGTCCGTCGCCAAAATGGACAAAGACAGCAAACCGGTACTCGATAAAGACGGCAAAGCGGTCATGGAGGAACAAACCGTCCAGGACCAGACAATCGTCCAGGGGCCGGTCGCCTCGCAGATCGCAATCAAGATGCTCGGCACTAATGGCGGCGGCTACGTCAACGCCAACGCGGCGCATCCGTTCGAGAACCCGACGCCTCTCTCGAACTTCTTCCAAATGTTGTCCATTTTCTGTATCGGCAGCGGGTTGACGTGGTATCTCGGGCGCATGACAGGAAACCAGAAGCATGGCTGGGCTGTCTGGGCCGCGATGCTGATTCTATTCCTCGGAGGAACACTTCTGTGCTGGTGGGCAGAAGCCTGCGGTAATCCGATTCATCAACAACTCGGAATTGCCGCTGCAGGCGGCAACATGGAGGGCAAGGAAGTCCGCTTTGGTATTTTCAATTCCGCCTTGTTCGCCACCATCACGACGGACGCCTCCTGCGGCGCGGTCAACGCCATGCACGATTCGTTCACGCCATTGGGCGGCTTCGTTCCCCTCTTCAACATAGAGCTTGGCGAAATCATATTCGGCGGCGTTGGCGCGGGACTCTACGGAATGCTGGTTTTCGTGGTGCTTGCGGTCTTTATAGCTGGACTGATGGTCGGACGAACGCCGGAATATCTCGGCAAGAAGATCGAGGCGTATGAAGTGAAAATGTCGATGCTCGCGTTGCTGGTACTTTCGGTTGTCATCCTCGGTTTTGCGGCGTGGGCCTCGGCGAGCAAGTGGGGACTTGCAGGCTTGAGCAATTCCGGACCCCATGGCCTGAGCGAAATCCTTTACGCCTACAGCTCCTGCGCCGGAAACAACGGCAGCGCCTTCGCAGGGCTGAACGCCAACACGCCATGGTACAACACCACGCTGGGCATCACCATGCTGGTCGGCCGCTTTCTTATGATAGTGCCGATACTGGCCATGGCCGGATCGCTGGTTCGGAAAAAGGTGGCCCCACCGAGTTCAGGCACCTTCCCCGTTTGCGGAGGAACTTTTGTCCTGCTCTTGATCGGCACCGTGCTCCTGGTCGGCGCGCTGAATTTTCTTCCGGCGCTGACGCTGGGACCGGTTGTGGAGCATTTTCTAATGTTGCAAGGGAAATTGTTTTAACAAGGAACTTCAATGACACAGAAATCACCATCGCTTTTTGACTGGAACATCGTCGGACCCGCAATGGCTGACTCGGTACGCAAACTCGATCCGAGGCTGACGATCAGAAACCCTGTGATGTTCGTCACCGAAGTGGGCGCGGTTCTTACAACGGCCGGTATTTTCACTGCAACCGGCGAGCGCGGTTTTGTCGCGCAGCTGGCGGTCTGGCTCTGGTTCACAGTGCTGTTCGCCAATTTCGCCGAAGCAGTCGCGGAAGGACGCGGCAAAGCCCAGGCCGACAGCCTGCGAAAAGCCCGGAAAGACACCGTGGCGCGCCGCCTGCGCGGTGGCAAAGAGGAGCGGATTGCCGCGCCTGAACTGCAAATCGGCGACATGGTTGTGTGCGAAGCCGGAGACATCATCCCTGCCGATGGCGACGTCGCCGAAGGCATCGCCAGCGTGGACGAATCCGCCATCACCGGCGAATCCGCACCCGTCATCCGCGAGAGCGGCGGCGACCGCTGCGCCGTCACCGGCGGCACGCGGGTTCTCAGCGACCGCATCGTCATTCGCATCACCATGGAAAAGGGCGAGGGATTTCTCGACCGCATGATCGCGCTGGTCGAAGGCGCGCGCAGGCAGAAAACGCCAAACGAGATTGCGTTGACGATCCTGCTATCCGCCCTGACATTCATCTTTCTGCTCGTCTGCGTGACGTTGAGACCGTTCGGCATCTATTCCACCGCAGTTTTCTCCGTGCCGGTATTGATTGCGCTGCTGGTGTGCTTGATTCCGACAACCATCGGCGGCCTTTTGAGCGCCATCGGCATCGCCGGCATGGATCGCGTCCTTCAACGCAATGTAATAGCAATGAGCGGGCGCGCCGTCGAGGCCGCCGGCGACGTGGACGTATTGCTCCTCGACAAGACCGGTACTATCACGCTCGGCAACCGCATGGCCGCCGACTTCATGCCAGCGCCGCGCATCACGGCGGAACAACTCGCCGACGCAGCCCAACTGGCCTCGTTCGCCGACGAGACGCCTGAAGGCCGTTCTATCGTTGTGCTGGCCAAACAGCGATTCAACCTGCGCGGCCGTGAAATCGGACCGCAGCACGGTCACTTCATCCCCTTCTCGGCTCAGACGCGCATGAGCGGCGTGGACTTGACCGGCTGCGAGGATTCACCGCCCCGCAGCATCCGCAAGGGCGCTCCGGACGCGATGTATCGTCACATTGACTTGCTCGGCGGCACAGTTCCGGAGGCGGTCCGTCAAAGCGTCGACACCATCTCCAGGCAAGGCGGCACACCGCTGGTTGTGAGCGACGGCAACACGGTCCTTGGCGTGGTGCAACTCAAGGATGTGGTCAAGGGCGGCATCCGTGAACGTTTCGCGCACCTTCGCAAGATGGGCATTCGCACAGTCATGATCACCGGAGACAACCCGCTCACGGCAGCGGCGATTGCGGCCGAAGCAGGCGTGGACGACTACATGGCGGAGGCCACACCCGAACAAAAACTGCAACGCATCCGCGACGAGCAGGCTGCCGGTCATCTTGTGGCAATGACGGGAGACGGGACCAACGATGCCCCTGCGCTCGCGCAGGCCGACGTTGGCGTTGCGATGAACACCGGCACGCAAGCAGCGCGCGAGGCTGGCAACATGGTTGATCTTGACAGCAACCCAACCAAGCTCCTTGACATTGTGGAAATCGGGAAACAGATGCTCATCACGCGAGGATCGCTTACGACTTTCAGCATCGCAAACGACGTGGCCAAGTATTTCGCGATCATTCCGGCGATGCTTATGGCGACATTCCCGGCCATAGCGCCATTGAACGTAATGAAACTTGCGACGCCGCAAAGCGCCATCCTAAGTGCGGTGATTTTCAACGCGCTCATCATCATAGCGCTCATTCCTCTCGCGTTGCGCGGTGTGCGGTATACGCCCATCGGAGCATTGCGGACTCTCCAGCGCAACCTGCTCATATACGGCGTTGGAGGAGTTATCATTCCATTTATCGGCATCAAGGTTGTTGACCTTGCAATCAACGCACTCAAACTGGTCTAACAGAGGTGTTCAGTGTTCGGGTGTCAGGAAGGAAGATGATATTATGAGACAATTGTTTATGGAATTACGCGCCGCCCTGCTCTCCACAATCGTTCTCGCCGCCGTCTGCTGCGGGCTTTACCCGCTCGCTGTCTTCGGCATCGCACAACTCGCGTTCCGCGACCAGGCAAACGGCTCACTGGTCATTGACAAAACCGGCGTCGTTCGCGGCTCGCAACTGTTGGGTCAGGCTTTCACCGGCGAGGGATATTTTCATTCGCGTCCGTCCGCGGCAGGCAACGGTTACGACGCCGCCAATTCAAGTGGCAGCAATCTTGGCCCGACATCTCAGGCGTTGCGCGATTCGATCAAGGACCGCGTCGACGCATATCGCAAAGAGAATGGGTTGAAGGAGACGGCTCCCGTGCCGGCCGACGCTGTCACAGCTTCCGGCAGCGGGCTCGATCCGCACATCAGCCCCGAATCCGCGCGATTGCAGATTGGACGTGTCGCCGCCGCGCGCGGTCTGCCCACCGCGACAGTTGCCGCTTTGGTTGAACGGGCCATCGAACAACCCCAACTCGGATTTCTGGGCGATCCGCGGGTGAACGTTCTGCGCCTGAACATGGCGCTCGACGAGCTGAACACTTCTCGATGAACCGTAAACATACAGAAGGGAATCTGGTATGACGACGAGACTAAATCGGCTGTTTATCCTGGGAATATGCGTCGCTGTGGGAACGTTGACGGCAACGCTGACACGTGCTGATGAAGCTGCGGCACCCACCGGCACTAACGCAGTGACGCCGACTACCGTGGAACAGACCGCGCCGCCGCCGGGATTGTTGATGAGCGCTTTGGACAAGGCGGGACTGGCTGGATCTTTGAACAAGGCCGGGATCAACATCTACGGCTATGTCGAAGGCGGTTACTTCCATGACTTCTCCGCTTCAAGCGGTAACGCTGGCCCAACTTACATGGGATATAACAGCTACAAAGACACAGCCGTCCTCGATAAGATCAGTTTGAATGTCGAGCGCACGGTGGATCCGACCAAGAAGCAATTTGACGTGGGCTTTCACGTGGAAGGCATATATGGGGCGGATGCTCAGTTCATTCACTCGAATGGGATGGGGGATACGCAGACGGGCCGCAACCAATGGGACCCGCTCCAATCCTATATTGACTTGGCCTTCCCCGACATGCCGTTGCGACTCCGCGTTGGCAAATGGATTGAGTTAGCCGGCTTCGAGCAATTCAGCGCCAACATCTACGGAGCCTTTAGCGATCCGGCCAGAGGACTCTATTCTTATAGTTACCAATTTCTCTACGCCGAACCGGGCACGCAGTCGGGCGCTTTGCTCACCGACGTGCTGAATCCCCAGTGGACATTTGACGCTGGCTTGACGCGCGGCTGGAACCAGTCGGTGAGCGACTCAAACGGTTCTCTGGACTTTCTGGGACGAGCGACCTTTACGCCCAACGACAAAACTGCCGTTATTTTCGTAATGACGGAAGGCCCGGAGTTCCCAATGGCCGTCGGACGTAATCTGCCTCCAGGCGACAACAGCGATTGGTGGACAGCCTTGGACTTGGTACTCACCGAGAAGATCACTGACAAATTGAGCCTCGGCTTGGGTTTTGACTATGTCGAGACTCCTCACATACCGGGTATAATGGGCCATGACGAGCAGTGGGGCGGAGTGGCTCAATACATTAGCTACGCTTTCGATCCACACTTCACACTGAACACCCGACTCGAGTGGTATAAAGACGACGCCAATGGCTTCTCCACCGGTGCGCCCGTCAGCGCCGACTATTACGCTGCCACCGCAGGCGTTGCCATCAAGCCCTTTCCAAACGACAAAATATTCTCGAACTTGCTGTTCCGACCGGAAATTCGCTACGACTATGCTGACCAACGGGTCTTCGCCAGCGGCGAGAACCATCAGTTGACATTCAGCGCAGATGCCGTCATTACCTTCTAATGTGGGATTCCACACTCGCACATCAGCTTCAAGCAGGATATCGTGACAATCAAACTAGGAGTTCAAGACTTTCGATGGATGGCCAGCGGGGCGTTGATATCGCTAGTGGTCATGCTCGTGGTGCTGCATTTCCAATCAGGTCAGAACCCCGCCGAGCAACTCGCGTTCAAGGCCAAGCGGGTGGATCTCGCAGCACAAATTCGCTTGTCTCTGACCACAGCCTCAGAAGCTGAAAAGAGTGCGGTCATGGCCGTAATCGATCAAGACTCGCAGGCTTTCGCGGACCAGTCCCGCGCGGCCACGGCATAAGTAGAACGGAAGCGCAAGGAGCTGGCGGAACTCCTGGCAACGGGCGGAACGCAGGGAGAAACAGAGCATTGCTTGAGACCGTTCGCTCCACCTCTAGTGCGGTACTCATTCCAGGAGAAAGGGAAGCAGGCACATTATCTCGGACAATCCAAGGTTTATTCTCCCTCTTCCCGTTCATCGAAATGTTCAATCAATTCCCCAATAGACATGCCGCAGTAGCCTAACGAATAGGCAACCACACCCGTGCATACTCCACCGCTTCAGCGTCGATCCTGGGTGGACTTGGCAGGCACGCGCAACGAGAGTGCGAAATTGGCGTGCAGTTTCATATGAAGATTACATCCTGGATCGCGGCACAGGAGTTTTGCCAGCCCTTACCGCCTTCGATTACCTACAATTTTGTAGAAACAAGCGGGAATTGCATTGACACATTTTTAACGGAATTGGGCGGCGTTTTGACTACCGCGACGATTGGGGACTAAATTAATGTTCTGAGCAAAGTAAGAAAGAGAGCCAACTATGAAATGGAACGAGATCATTCAGATTGTGCTGTTTTTTGGAATCGGTATCGGGTTGACACCTCTATTAGGCGGGTTCATGGCGCGTGTGTTCAAAGGAGAACGGACGCTGTTCATTCGGTTCCTCCTGCCGATTGAGAAACTCATTTACCGTTTGGCGGGCGTCGATCCGCGCGAGGAAATGTCGTGGAAGAAGTATCTTTGGGCAGTGCTGATCTTCACCGCGGTGGGTTTTGCGGCGCTGATGGCAATCTTTATGACGCAGTACTGGCTGCCGTTGAATCCGCAAAAGCTGGCGAACTGCTCGTGGGATTTGGCGTTCATGCAAGGTTGGAGTTTTGCCTGCAACGCCGATTGGCAGTCGTACTCGGGCGAGTCCACCATGAGTTATTTCTCTCAAGTGATCGGGATCATGGTCCATCAATTCCTCAGCGGTGCGGTCGGGCTCGCTGTTTTGGTGGCGGTGGGCCGCGCATTAGCGCGCCACACGATGCAAACCATCGGCAACTTCTGGGTGGACCTGACCCGCGGCGTTCTCTACATAGTGCTGCCACTGTCCGTGATTTGGGCGATTCCGCTGGCGTGGCAGGGTTGTCCGCAAACCTGGAAACCTTATACCGATGCGCAGCTTGTAGAACGATATACGACCCAAGTGGCGAAGACCGACGACAAGGGTCAGACGGTGACAACCAACACGCCGATGATGGTGCAAGCGCCGAAGCTTGATGAGAAAGGCGAGCCGATCCTGACTAATGGCGTGGCAGTGATGGTGGATGTGCCGAAATTGGATGAGAAGGGCAACCCGCTGATGACCAACCTGCCGGTGATGGTGGACCAGAAGGTGGAAACGCAAAGCATTCCGGTCGGCTTGGTGGCGTCGTTCGAGTCAGTAAAACAACTCTTCACCAACGGCGGCGGCTGGTATGGCGTAAACAGCGCCCATCCGTTCGAGAACCCGACACCGCTGGCGAATTTCCTGGAACTCTTGGCGATCATCGTCGTGCCGATGGCACAGGTTTATATGTTCGGCTTGCTAATAGGCAACATGAAACACGCGCGGTGTTTGTTCCGAGTGATGCTGGCTCTTTTCCTGATCACATTCGCCGTAGCGTGGTGGGCTGAGACACGCCCCAATCCCGTCGTTGGCAACATTCAACCGTTGCTGGAAGGTAAAGAACAGCGGATCGGTGTGATGAACAGCGTGCTCTGGGGCGTGTCCTGCACGGCGATCGACAACGGCTCAGTCAATTCGATGCACGATAGCTGGATGCCGCTTGCCGGGCTGATGCCGATGTGGAACATCATGGTCGGCGAAATCATATTCGGAGGCATTGGCTGCGGCGTGTACTGCATGTTGTTCCATGTGCTGATCACGGTGTTTCTTGCGGGACTGATGGTTGGGCGCACGCCGGAGTATCTCGGCAAGAAACTCGACGCTCGCGTGGCGACCTGGGCGCTCATCGGTGTGTTGATTCCAAACGCCGCCTGCTTGCTCCCATCCGCCATCGCGTGTGTGATCCCGGCTGGACTGTCCGGCCTGGGTAATGCCGGGCCGCACGGGCTGAGTGAGATATTCTACACTTACGCCCAGGCCGCCAACAACAATGGCAGCGCCTTCGCCGGACTGAGCGCCAACACAGTTTTCTACAACCTCACCGTCTGCCTCGGGATCATCATCGGCCGGTTCATTCCGATTATCGCCGCACTGGCAATTGTCGGCCATCTTGCCTCACAAAAAACTGTCGAGGCGTCCCTCGGCACGCTGCCGACGCATGGTTGGACGTTTGGACTGACATTGACCGGTGTGATTGTAATTGTTGCAGCCCTGACCTTCTTCCCGGCGCTGTGCCTGGGACCAATTGTCGAACACGGCTTGATGCTGGCCGGTCGCGTTTTCTAAGGAGAATAAAATGAGCACAAAAATTGAGATTGAATACTCTGAACTGGTGCGTCAGGCGATCATTGATTCGTTCAAGAAGCTGCATCCGCGCGATGAGATCAAGAACCTGGTGATGTTCGTGGTCTGGATCGGTGCGATCATGACGACGCTGTTTTTGCTTATGCCACATCAATGCAACAGCTTCAACATCCAGATTTGTCTCTGGTTATGGTTCACCTGTCTGTTCGCCAACTTCGCCGAGGCGATGGCCGAAGGCCGCGGCAAGGCGCATGCCGACGCCCTCAAGAAAATGCGCACCACGACAATGGCGCGTTCGCTTGTAAATGGCAAAGAGGTCCAGATTGCCAGTTCCAATCTAAAAGTGGGCGACCATTTTATTTGCGAGGCCGGGGAATTGATCGCAGCCGATGGGGAAATCGAGTCAGGCATCGCCACGGTGGATGAATCCGCGATCACAGGCGAATCCGCGCCTGTAGTGCGTGAAAGCGGAGGTGATCGTAGCGCGGTAACGGGCGGAACCCGCGTGCTGAGCGACCGGATCGTGGTGCGCGTCACCGCCGAGGCGGGCAATTCGTTTCTCGACCGGATGATCTCGATGATCGAAGGCGCGAGTCGGCAAAAAACGCCGAACGAAATCGCGCTCAACATCGTCCTAGTCTTCCTGACGGCACTCTTTGTGCTCGTGGTGCTGACACTGCCACAATATGCCCATTATAATGAAAAGGCGGCTGGTCAGATCGGGGTTGTACTCACCTCGTTGCCGGTGCTGCTGGCGCTGATCGTCTGTTTGATTCCAACGACAATCGGTGGCCTGCTCAGCGCGATCGGCATTGCAGGCATTGATCGTCTGATGCGGCGAAATGTGCTCGCGACGAGCGGACGCGCCGTGGAAGCGGCGGGCGACGTGGACGTGTTGCTGCTCGACAAGACCGGCACCATCACGCTCGGCAACCGGATGGCAACTGAGTTCATTCCGTCGCCGGGTGTTGAAATCCAAGACCTCGCCAATGCCGCGCAACTGGCGTCGCTGGCGGATGAAACACCCGAAGGCCGTTCGATTGCGGTGTTGGCCAAAGAAAAATACTGTCTGCGCGGACGCGAAGCTGCCTCGCCTCACGCGATTCCGGTTCCATTCACAGCGCAGACCCGGATGAGCGGCGTGGATTTTGGTAACGGCAAAGTGATCCGCAGCATCCGGAAAGGCGCGGCAGAAGCTGTCAGACAATGGGTCGAAGAGCAAGGCGGTCACAGCGACAAAGCCACCATGGATAAGGTGGAAGAGATTGCCCGATCCGGCGGCACACCGCTGGTCGTTGCCGATGGCCCGCGGATGCTCGGCGTCATTCACCTGAAAGACGTGGTCAAGGGCGGCATTCGAGAACGGTTTGCTCAATTGCGTAAAATGGGCGTGCGCACCGTCATGATCACCGGGGATAACCCGCTGACGGCAGCCGCTATTGCCGCCGAAGCAGGAGTGGATGACTTTATCGCCCAGGCCAAACCGGAAGACAAACTGGCGCGCATTCGCAAGGAACAAGCCGGCGGCAAACTGATTGCGATGATCGGTGACGGTACCAACGATGCGCCGGCCCTGGCGCAAGCGGATGTTGGTGTGGCAATGAATACCGGCACACAGGCCGCGCGCGAAGCCGGTAATATGGTGGATCTCGACAGCAATCCCACAAAGTTGATTGAGGTGGTTGAAATCGGCAAACAACTGCTGATGACGCGCGGGGCGCTGACGACATTCAGCATCGCCAATGACGTATCGAAGTATTTCGCTATTCTTCCGGCGATGTTCGGCGTGCTGTATGCCGTGACCGCCGACGGTGTAGGTCCTCTGGATAAACTGAACGTCATGCATTTGCATTCGCCGCAGAGCGCGATTCTCAGCGCCGTGATCTTCAATGCGTTGATCATTGTCGCTTTGATTCCACTGGCGTTGCGCGGCGTCAAGTACGAAGCGCTTGGAGCGGGGGTGATCTTGCGCAAGAATATGCTGATATATGGCGTTGGCGGCATCATCATTCCGTTCATCTTCATCAAGTTGCTTGACATTCTTTTGGTCGCGGTTCATTTGGCGCCATAATTCACACTGAAAGGAGATCATCCCTATGAAACTTATAATTCAATCGGTTCTGCTCACAATCGTGTTCACGCTGCTGACGGGGTTGTTGTACCCACTTGTAATAACAGGGATCGCGCAAGTTGCATTTCCGCATCAAGCCAATGGCAGCTTGATCGAACGCGATGGCAAAATTGTCGGTTCGGAATGGCTGGCACAGCAGTTCACCGGCGATAAGTATTTCTGGCCACGTCCCTCGGCCGGCAGTTATGCCACCGTGCCGTCGGGCGCCAGCAATCTCGGCCCGACCAGCTCTGCCCTGCAATCGAATGTCCTGGCCAATGCCAAAGCATTCCGTGAGGCGCATAAAATGGCAGCCGATGCACCCGTGCCGGCCGACATGGTATTCACATCCGCCAGCGGGCTTGATCCGCACATCAGCCCAGAATCGGCGCGGCTCCAGGTGGCGCGTGTGGCAGCGGCACGACATTTGAAGAACGATCAGGTATCCGCTTTGGTGGAGCACTTCGTCGAATCGCCGCAATGGCGAATATTTGGTGAAGCTCGCGTCAATGTCCTCCGTCTCAACTTGGCGCTCGACGAACTCGCCAAAGAAAGATCATAGTATGAGTATGAAGCGATCCTATCCCGACCAAGACTGCAGCATAACTTCTTCAAGGAGGATATCGTGACAATCAAACTCGGAGTTCAAGACTTTCGATGGATGGCCAGCGGGGTGTTGATATCGCTAGTGGTCATGCTCATAGTGCTGCATTTCCAATCAGGTCAGAACCCCGCCGAGCAACTTGCCTTCAAGGCCAGGCGGGTGGACTTGGTGGCCCTGATGCGCTTGACTCTGGCCTCAGCCTCAGAGGCGGAAAAGAGCGCTGTCCTTGCCGTCACCGACCAAGACTCGCAGACTTTCGCAGATCAAGCCCGCGCGGCCACGGCAGAAGTAGAACGGAAGCGCAAGGAACTGGCGGAACTTCTGGCAAGGGGCGGAACGCAGGGCGAAAAGGACCTTCTTGCTCAATTCTCCAAGATATTTGCCGACTTCCAAAGCATAGATAGCGACCTGCTGGACCTGGCAGTCAAGAACACCAACATCAAAGCCTATAGTTTGGCCTTTGGCCCGGCTGCTGATGCACTCAAGGAAATGGACACCGCTCTCTCCAGGCTTGTCGTGAAAAGCGCCAGCTTCCAGGAAGTCAGAAACGTGACGCTGCTCGCCTTTGGAGCTCAAACTGCAGCGTTGCGCATCCAGACTTTGCTTGCACCGCACATCGCGGAAGAAAGCGACCAGAAAATGAATGAGATGGAAGCGCTGATGACCAAAGAGGATCAGCAGGTTCGCAAGGACCTGGATGGCCTGACCGCGCTCCAGGAACTTCACGGCGATCCAGATCTTGAGACTGCGGCGACGAATTACGCGCGGTTCAGCGAGGTCAGAGGACGTATCCTCGCTCTCTCCCGCGAGAACACGAACGTCCGATCTTTTGCCATCTCGCTGGGGCAGAAGCGCAAGGTGATGCTCCTGTGTCAGGACGTCTTATCTGCCCTGCAGCAGGCTATCCTGAAGGAGCCAATCGCGGGCGTAGATTACGGAACCGCGCCAAATCCTCGTTCGTTCGAAGCAAAAGAACCTGGGACTGGCAAATAACTTCCACTGAGTTAATAGCGATGTATTATGACATTCTTGCCATGGCTTATCTTTCTTGCCGCTGCTCTGTTTGAGGTCGGCGGCGATGCTGCCATTCGCCGTGGCTTGCGCGGTGGCGGTTTGCTTTTCATTCTCGCGGGCTTTGTCGTCCTGGGCTCCTACGGCTTGGCCGTCAACTCTGTGCGGTCGTGGGATTTCTCGAAATTGCTTGGTGTTTACGTCGCTTTTTTTGCTTTGGTCAGCATTTTGTGTGGCCACTATATTTTCAGAGAGTCTATTCCGGCATCCACATGGTTTGGACTCTCCCTTATCATTATTGGCGGATTGGTCATCCAATTTGGAAACATGAGATGATATGCTTTTCCCGAACCCGGCAATTCAGTGCGCGCGTTCCATTGAGCACCGCGCTGGAACAATCGCAATTCTGGTTCCATGAAAAGCCCCATGGTAACATTCTCAGCCTTAACATGCTGCCCGGCGGGACACATATTTCTGGATGAAAAGCACACATGTAGAGTATACGTGACGTATGGAACAAACCGACAGACCGACCCCAGATGAGTTGCTTGCGGATCTGCACCGTGAGGAGAAACGGCAGAAACGCGGCAGATTAAAGGTCTTCCTCGGCATGTGCGCAGGCGTGGGCAAAACCTATGCGATGCTGGAGGACGCACAGAAGGCCAAGCGCGAGGGACGCGAGGTCGTCATCGGGTACGTTGAGACTCATGGCCGCCGGGAAACGGATGCGCTGACCGAAGGTATCGAGGCCATTCCACGCAAACCGGTTGTCTATCGCGACGTAACGCTGACGGAGATGGACCTCGACGCGGTGCTGGCGCGGCGGGCGCAGTTGGTTCTGGTTGACGAACTCGCCCACACAAATGCTCCGGGCTCGCGGCATCCGAAACGGTATCAGGACGTGGTGGAACTGCTCGACGCCGGAATAGATGTCTACACCGCGCTTAACGTGCAGCATATCGAGAGCCGAGCCGATATCGTGCGGCAAATCACCGGCGCAACCATGCGCGAAACCGTTCCCGACACCATTCTCGCCGACGCCGATATCGAGCTGGTTGACCTTTCCCCGGAGAACCTGCTGCAGAGGCTTGCGGAAGGAAAAGTGTATCTACCCGAACGCGCCGATGCCGCTGCCCACAATTTCCTCAGCCGGGGAAACCTCACTGCGTTACGGGAAATGGCTTTACGCCTCGCGGCGGAGCGGGTCGGGCAGGACGTTCGAGACTACATGCAGGCCAGCAAGATCGCCGGCCCATGGAAGACAGGGCACCGGCTGATGGTGGCGGTCAGCGCCAGTCCCTTTTCCGAACAAATGGTGCGCTGGACGCGAAGGCTGGCCGATAGCCTCGGGTGCAGTTGGATCGCTGCGCATGTCGAAACATCCCGCGTTCTGCCGGAAGCCGAACAAACCCGCCTGACACAAAACCTGTCGCTGGTCCGCACCCTTGGCGGAGAGGTGCGCGGAACCACGGATGAGGACATTGTGCGAGGATTGCTCCGCATCGCGCGCGGCCAGAACGTGACTCAAATAGTTGTCGGTACGCCCTATATGCTCGGTCCATGGATTCTTTCGCCTGGCGCACGCCGGTTGCAACGTCTGATCCGCGAAGCGGGCAGCATTGCCGTACACGTCATGCGGGCGGAGGGACGTGAGGACGCGAAACGCCGCCCCTTGTTGTGGCGACTTCCGGCTGAAGCGGAATGGCCACAATATTTCAAGGCGCTGGCGATTGTTGGAGCCGTGACGCTTCTGAATCTACAGCTGGCTCGATTTATCGGGCCGCGAACGGTTGCCCTGATCTTCCTGATGACGGTTGTCGGCTCCGCCATGTCGTTGAACCGTGGGCCGGTCTACCTTGCTGCGGCTGTCAGCGCATTGGTGTGGGATTATCTGTTCCTGCCGCCGAAATTCACTCTCAACATCGGCAGCTTCGAGGACGCCATGATGCTGGCCATGTATTTCGTAGTTGCAATTGCCATGGGCCACTTGATCAGCAAGATACGCGCTAAGGAGCGCATGGACAGGCGCAGGGAAGAGCGCGCCACCGCGATGTATATGCTTACCCTGGAACTCGGCGACGCTTCAACCTGGGTGGAGATCGAACGCGCCACCGTGGACAACGTGGAGCGCACGTTCAAGGCTGATGCCGCCTTGCTCCTGCCTGATGCAGGAGGCAAACTGCAAGGCAATCTCTCGGAGAAGGAGCTCGGCGCGGCGATATGGGCATACGAACATGTGCAGCCGGCAGGACGATTCACGGACACCCTCCCCCTGACAGAGGCGATGTATCTGCCGCTCCACACTGGCGGCGGCGCCTTGGGCTTGCTGCGACTGCGCTGGCGGCAAAATGCGCCACTGACGATCGAGCAACGCACGATCCTCGACGGATTTCAGCGCCACATTTCGCTGGTCATTGATCGCCAGCGCCTCCGGGAAGTCAAGGCTCAGAGCTATTTGCTGACGGAGTCAGAGCGGCTGAGCCAGTCATTGCTGAACGCCGTGTCCCACGAATTGCGCACCCCTATCGCGGCGATCAAGGCGGCCGCAAGCGGCTGGCATCATGGGCTCGATCCAGCCGTGCAAGACTCGCTGATTGCGGAGATCAGGGAGGCGACCGACCGGCTGAACCGGCTGGTGGCCAACCTGCTCGACATGGCCCGCCTGGAATCCGGTCATGTGAAGCCGCGCATGGATTGGTGCGACCTGAACGACATCATTAATGCAGCCCTGAAACGGGCCGGAAACGCACTGGCGAATCGGGATGTTTCAGTAAAGCTGCCGCCGGGATTCCCTCTTGTGCGTGCGGATTCGCGGCTCATCGAACAGGCACTGGTTGACCTGCTTCTCAACGCGGCAATGCACACACCGGCCGGAACACCGGTGGAAGTGAGCGCCGCCGTCGAAAAACAAAACATCTCAATCACCATCGCAGATCGCGGGCCAGGACTTTCGGCGGAAGCACGCCCGCGCATCTTCGACAAGTTCTATCGCGCACCCGGCGCCGGGGCTGGCGGCACCGGACTCGGACTTTCCATAGTCAAAGGTTTCGTGGAAGCGCATGGCGGCAAGGTGACTGTTGCGAATCGTCCCGCAGGCGGCGCAGCTTTTACGATCGCCTTGCCATTGCAGGAGACTCCCGCGGAATGAGCGCCAATACACCCAACAAACATGTGGTCCTCGTGATTGACGACGAGATACAGATCCGCCGCCTCTTACGCATCACACTTGAAGGCAACGGATATAAAGTCATCGAGGCAGCGGGCGGCAAAGACGGTCTTGTCGAAGCCGCTACGCGCAAGCCTGACATTGTCATTCTCGATCTCGGCTTGCCGGATGTGGACGGCTTGACAGTCTTGAAGCAGTTGCGTGAATGGAGCCGCGTACCGGTGATCGTTTTGTCCGTAAGGGAATGCGACGAAGACAAGATCGCGGCCCTTGACAACGGCGCCGACGATTACGTCACGAAACCGTTCAGTACATCCGAGCTGCTTGCGCGCCTGCGGGTGGCGTTGCGGCACGCACAGCCTTCCAATGAACAGGCGGTTATCCGTTGCGGTGAATTGGAGGTTGACCTTGCTGCGCGGCTCGTGACACTAAAAGGACAACCCGTCAAATTGACCGCGACAGAGTATTCCCTCCTGCGTATTCTTGTCCGGAATGCGGGCAAAGTCCTGACCCACAACCAGATTCTGAAAGAAGTGTGGGGGCCGAACGCCATTGAGCAGACGCACTATCTAAGGGTCTACATGGCGCGGTTGAGGGAAAAGATCGAACCGAATCCTTCGCGTCCGACGTTGTTAATCACGGAAGCTGGAGTCGGGTACCGTTTTGTTACTTTCGAATAGCAGTTCGTCCAGCAAATTGGCGATCCTTCTTACCTTTGAGCAATGTTTGTGCTCGCCGCGGCTGAATCCGCGGTATTAGTACCAGCCGGCGCCGCAGTTATCTCATCGATCTTGCTGATCGAATAGATAACGAGTTGCTTCCTGCCGTCGTGGTCAACGGTATTGTAACCATTGCCTGCCACGGTTACGACTTTGTCCAGATAGTTGGCAGGTTTGATCGCTGGAACAGGCGTCCCAGCCTTGGGCTTGTTATTGGAAAGAACGACAGTCGTGCCATCAACCTCGGTAAGGACATAATATAGTGGAAGCACAGTTTTGCCTTCCATATTCACCATGGTCGCCTTGTTTCTCGTGACCGTTCCAGTCACGGTAATCAAGTTGGTCACCTGCTCTACCCATTTCGCATTCGCAGGGATTGCAGTCTTCACACTCTCTGCATGTGCGGTCATTCCGCTTGTCGAAGCTTCGATGCCCGCGGACTTTGCGGTATTCGTAGTGATTATCGTATCCTGGGCTGCTCCCATTATGCAAAACGCCTGACTCACCATAACTGCTGTGACCGTCAAAAACATCATCATGTTTTTCATAGTGCGAATTCTCCCTTGTTGTTCATTTTTGGCGCGAATCATAGGCTGCACGGGAAAGAGGGCAAGTGGAAAAATGGTTGGGGCGGCCCCGCCCTTTTACCTTGCCACACCGTGACCAAGAAGGTGAGCCAAAACAAAACACGCGAGGGCTGTCCCCACGGAGAGGAAAGCCAGCGTACATCCAAGCTGCCTACCATGCCACAGCCCGGAGAACCAATCATTTAGCTCGGCGGCCAATACTGCAGATGTTCCGCCAATGCGACCCAAGTCGTATTGATAACTCTTTGTGTCACCCGGCATGATCGCATAACTGTTACCGCCGACGCTTTCATAGCCGATGGCACCGCCCCTTTCGTCAGAAGCAGTCAGACAGATCGAGGCCGCACCAATCAGGCCCGCTATCAGAATGAAGACGCCGGTCCACTGAAGCCGGACGGGGAGCGGCAAGCTCTGGCCAGGAGCAATCTTGTTTTTCGGCATCACCAATTTTTGGTCCTTCCGAGCATGGCGGGGACTTCTCGTTGTTCGTACGGCATGCCTTCGTCCATATGCGCTGCTGTTTCCGCCTCAGGTTAGATCCCGAACAGCACCAGGTTAATCTTGTTCAGTTTTTTTGAAGCCAAACCTTGGCCCCAACAATCGCTGCCGACCATTCAACCACCACCTACTGGCGGCACAACTACCACCGGTGGCGGTACAACTGTTACCGGAGCCGCTGCAACCACTTGAGACGATCCAAAAACAGGCTGAACCACTGTTGGAACAACGCCGTCGGCGTATGAAAGATCGGTGCTCTGGCCAAAGTAGTCGTCAGCCCCGTACATCATGTCGGTGTAAATCTGGGTATAGAGACCGTCTTTCTGTTGGTCGTCACGAATCGTTGTGCAAGCCGACACCATAAGAAGGACAAGAAGAAACACAAACGGCATCGCTGCACGAGGAAGTAATGACAATCTATTGTTGTGGTAAAGCTTGAAATGTTCCGGTCTTCTCATTCGCCACCTCCCGCCTTGTGTGCGTATGTTCGATTTCGGGATTATGGTACGCCAAAACACCCCACAGGTCAATTACTGAAGTGCCACCCAAAAACCCACCGGCTCATCTCCGATTATGAGCGCCCGATGACTTTATACCGACTAGGAAACCGGCGGCAACATGCCCGCCCTCCCATACAAAGACGAATCGCGGGGAGCCGGCGTGTCGTCGGCCGGAAATCACGACGACATTTGCTCCCAAATTCGGAGATGCACCTAAATCCCACCTGACAGTTTTGCTCATGTCACGGTCAAGGGTCCGATTTTGCATAAGGGTTGAATGAGTGGAGATGATGAAGTAATGTTGGACGAGGTTGTGGTGATATCGCTGATGCGGACGGCAGATGAATGACATGTCAAACGAACGGGAACACATTGATGAGGCAGTGAAGAAACTGGCCGTGGCCGGTCTGGCTTCGCTTTTTTTTGCCGGACTGATCTGCGCAGAACCGCAGGAAACTGTCATCACATCGGAAAACCTCAAGGCAACCCTCAAACAATCAATTGTTGAATTCAGCGGAAACGTCGTTGTTGTTAATCCGCAAATGAGAATTGAGTCCGACGATCTGACGGTGGAGTTCAACGGCACGAATAGCGTCAAATCGGCGACCGCCCTGGGAAATGTCAGAATTACTCTGCCAGATAAAACTGCCACCAGCGCCAAGGCGATCTATACCGAGAAAGAGCACACACTTTTTCTCACCGGCAACGCGAAAGTGGTGATAGTGCGTGGTGGAGGCGCCACGAGCGGAAATAAGAACATGAGTGCTGCCGATTCGAAAATGAGAATTGAGTCCGATGACCTGACGGTGGAGTTCACCAAAACGAATAGCGTCAAATCGGCGACTGCCGTGGGAAATGTTAGGATCACTCTTCCGGAAAAAACTGCAACCAGCGCCAAAGCGGTCTACGCCGAAAAGGAGAGCATGGTCATCCTGACCGGTAACGCGAAGGTGGTGGTGCGCGATCGTGATTCCGTGCAAGGAGATATAATAACAATTTGGTTTGAACAAAGCAGGATGACGAGCGAGCCAGCCAGACTTGAAATTATTCCTGGCAACAAGAATGACGCCGCCGCCGGGCTACTCTGATTCGTCCATTGCTCCTCAATGATCCCAGCTTGATAGCATCGAAGCGGCATTTACTGCCGATCGCAATAAAATGGAAGAAATACAGAATGTCTCTGCAATTACTTAAGGCAGCGAGGGTTACACATGTCAAAGCAAACTGGACCGCAAACGACGACTACAGTAATTCACAACGCTTCCGATAAAACTAATAGTCTCGGTGGACTGGATGACAAGATTCGTAGCCCGATGGTCAGAGTATCCAGTCACAACAATGGCGGAAGGAAAGAATCATGTCGGTTTCAGGAATTGCGTCAGGCAGCTATAATTACACATCCACCTTGCAGGCCAATTTCAAACAACGTGTTCAGGATTTTGAGGACCTTGACAACGACCTTCAATCAGGCAACTTGTCAGGCGCTCAAAGTGCGTTCTCGGCACTCGAACACGACTCGCAAAGTGCGCCACAGACCGGGACTGGACAACCATCTGTCCAAAACATCGCTTTCTTCAGCGACTTTAAGAACGTTGGAAACGCACTTCAGTCAGACGATTTGTCAGGCGCTCAAAAAGCATTTTCAGCGCTGGAGCAATACATGCAGAGTCTCCAACAAAACCAGTTCAGCGCGCCAAACGCGTCCGCAGCCAATGCCACCAAGACCTCACACGCCAGTATGGTCAGTGGAGCTTCGTATGGTAATAGCGCCGCCGGCAAGGCATCCGCCGCCGGTTCCTCACAGATCGCAAGAGGCGGCTTGATCGGCAAATCCACTGCCGGTAGTGACAGCAACAGCTCCGGTGGCAATACAAACGACAGCACCGATTTGTCGGAGATGAACAGCACACAAGGCTCTACAGGGAGTGGCGACGGCAGCGTCCTTCAGCAATTGCAGAAGGAGTTAAAGAATCTAAATAAGGACATTGCGAATGAAATGGCAAGCACTGACGACGCAGCGACAAAACAAGCCGAACTGACTGAATTAGAAACCGGAGTTACCGTACTCGAGATGAGGATCAGTCAGGAACAGGCAAAGCAAGCCAAGAATCAACAGGGAAGCAGTGAAAAAGGGCAACAATCAGAAACTTCGCAGTCAATCCAGAATACTTTGAATAACAGCATTAATTTGGTCGCTTAGACCGCACTTCTCATACCGCTTACTCACCGCGAGCGTTCGCATACTCGTCAACCTACTGATCACGACTGGCTACATGAGGCCTTCTTGAGGCTTTTTTGCAAGACTTTGCTAATAGAGAGCCAATCATTGACGATATGGATGTGTTCCACCCGTGATATTCACAATGGCATTCCGACTGCTTAAAAGAGACATCTTCACTGGATAGGAGCAAAAAAGGCCTGCTTCACGGGCAATCCGGCATATCTGATGAGGTGCGGATCGGCAAAACCTGCCGGTTGGAAAAAAAAGGAAAAGGAAAAGGAGAAATATCATGTCGGTTTCAGCAATTACATCCAATAGCGACACATACGCGGCAAGTTTGCAGTCCAGTTATCAATGGCAACAACAACTGGAGAGTTTTCAGAGCCTTGGCAGTGCGCTTCAATCAGGCGACTTATCAGGAGCGCAAAACGCATTCTCGACAATCGAACAGAATATTGCCGGATCAAACCAGCAATCTAATCAGAGCAATCCGCTCAGTGCCGACCTCAGCAATCTCGGGAGCGCCCTCAAGTCGGGGAATATGGCAGACGCGCAGAAAGCATTTGCGACGCTCCTGCAGGATATGCAGAAACTTCAACAGGGGCATCACCATCGCCATCATAAAACATCCAATAACAACGGCCAGACGTCCAATGATGATACCCAGACATCCGGAATCGATTCAATCATCGGATCAGCGACTGGCATTGGAGCCGTTGACGGCAGCAGCACGGCATCTGGCAGCACTTTCCAAATGACAGCTTAGGACCGGCTTTTAACGCGTCAACAAAAGGACATGCGGGTGTGTTTTCAGCGAGACTCGGGCATTGGTGCTCAACTAAGTGAGAGGGCATCAATAAAGAGTAACAATGCCAATAACATGCCGATTCAATGTGAAAACATGAGCACGAAATTAGTCGTGGTTAAATGCAGTAAATGCCGCCGCATCGAGGTAAACGACAGCTGGATGCCCGAGCCCAGATTCCTTGCACGGGATGCGAGTTATACACACACTTACTGCCCCGAATGCCTGGCTGAGGAAATTGCCAAGCTGAAAGAATATGCTCCGTCAAAATGAAAGTCGCCATTGAGACATTCTGTATCAACCGGACACATATTCTTCTTTGTTTTCGATAATGAGACACAAGGGCTGGTATCTGAACACTTGATTTGTCAGTGAAGTACCGTAATTCCCTTAAAATAGACACGTCCCCTCAGAGACCATGTAGCCTTTGGCATCGTTGGCATGAACAATGCTGTTTATTAAGATGGCCCGAGGATGGACTTAGGTAGGAGAGGACCTCCACCAAAACTTTCAAGGTGATTAGAATTTATTCTATGTCCAATGAAACCTGAGTCTGACCAAAGGGCCTTTTTATTGGTGGGTAGATGGTCCTGATTTCTCACAAAGCTGGGAGAAACGACGGCTGATTGACTCAAGGTTTACCTTTGCCGGCATCCATGAACACGGCAAGAATCTTCAAAGTCTTCTCCGTCAATCGCGAAAGGGTAGCCGTGTTCCACATCTCGGAGAAGGCAATCAGTTCAAAGCCCAGGCTCTCTC
>CAZASC010000037.1:0-29012 GCA_964487695.1 uncultured Victivallales bacterium | reverse complement strand
GTCGGATAGCGCTCGATCTCGTAAGCGTTTGTGACGCGAACAGTGCCCGCCTCGGCAATACGCCCAAGATCATTCCGGATCATGTCCACGATCATCACATTTTCGGCTCGATTCTTCGCGGACGCCGCAAGCGCGCTGGCGTTTGCGAGATCCGCATCGTATGTGAGCCCGCGTGGAATCGTGCCTTTCATCGGACGCGAAGCCACACGATTTTCATTCAATTCGAAGAAGAGTTCCGGCGACGCCGAGCAGATTGAATAGCGGTCGAAATTGATGAATGCGCAGTTCCGTGCCCGCTGTGCGCGGCAAAGCGAGGCGAACAACGCATACGGATCGCCGGAAAACGGCGTGCGCAGACGGGTGGTATAGTTGATTTGATACGTATCGCCCGCGTGTATATATCGTTTTATCCGTTCAACCGCGCTCCGATACTCCGCATGGGAAGTTGCCATTTTCCAATTGCCTACCTCGAATTTCCCTTGCGCAGCTGGAAGGTCGCTAAGTTCCGTTGCATTGCGATACAGTCCGAACCAGACAAGCGGAACTCCCGTAAGTTTGTGCGTGCGTAGAGCTTTATCGAAGCCCGATGCCGCCTCGTAAGCGATAAAGCCGGCCGCGAAAAGTCCCTTGCCGACAGCTTCATCAACTCGTGCAAGGCATGCCTTGACGTCAGAGGCATCGGCGGTCCGCACAATATCCACGGGCTTCTCGAAGACCAGCCAGCCGCCGGTCGCTTTCTGGAGCATCACTACGTTGTTGCCGTCCATAGGCAATGAAGACTAGAGTGATAACCAGTGGAAAACAAGCAGTCAAACTGGCTGTAGGAGCGGCTTTACCGCGACGAGTGGCTCGACCGATTTTGTCGCGGCATAAAGCCGCTCCTTCATGAGTCTTAGGAAGTATGAGTCGAATGGAGAAAGAGAAACGCATAGTGGGCGAAAACATCCAAACCAATCCAGTCGCATCCTCCTGGCTGGACGAACTTAATTCCGAGCAGCGCAAAGCGGTGACTCACGGCGACGGACCACTCCTTATTGTCGCTGGAGCAGGAAGCGGAAAGACGCGCACGCTGGCATATCGCGTGGCTTACCTCATTGCCAACGGTGTTGATCCCGAGCGCATCATGCTTCTCACCTTCACCCGACGCGCAGCTGAGGAAATGCTGAAGCGAGCCACGTCCGTCATCGCCAAAGGCACAACCGCCGCAGGCCGCGTCTGGGGCGGCACTTTCCACGCAACGGCCAACAGGCTGCTCAGAATCTACGCCAAGGCGGCCGGGCTCAGCAACGATTTCACCGTGATGGACCAGGCTGACGCCGAGGACATGATAAATGTTATCCGGCATGAGATGGGCTTGCACGCCAAGGAGAAGCGATTCCCAAGAAAAAGCACATGCCTCGCCATCTACTCGCGCTGCGTCAATGGAACAGAGCCGCTCGCCGACGTCTTGAAGCTGTATTTCCCCTGGTGCGATATGTGGGAAAAGGAATTGAAGGCGCTGTTCAAACAATATGTGGCGCAAAAACAGGAGCGGAACGTGCTGGACTACGACGATCTGCTTCTCTATTGGGCGCAACTTGTCGCGGACGAAAAGCTGTCCGAACAGATTGGCGGAAAGTTCGACCACATTCTTGTGGACGAATTCCAGGACACCAACAAAGTCCAGGCTGAAATCCTCCGCGGTATGCGCCGCACGAACAAGAACCTGACCGTGGTTGGCGACGATGCGCAAAGCATCTACAGTTTCCGCGCGGCAACCATCCGGAATATGCTGGATTTTCCAAAAGAATTTCCAGGAACAACAATCGTAACTCTCGACCAGAACTACAGATCTGTTTCGCAGATCCTCGATGCGACGAATCTGGTGATCGCCCAGGCAAAAGAGCGATTCACAAAGAACCTGCGCTCCGTTCGCGGCGACGGGCAGCGACCGAAGCTGGTTCAATGCAAGGACGAGGCGCAGCAGGACAAGTACATTGTTGATCGCGTGCTGGAACATCACGAGCAGGGCATTCCATTGAGGCAACAGGCTGTGCTCTTCCGGGCCGCGCACCTCTCGGATTCGCTGGAACTCGAACTGACGCGCCGCAACATTCCGTATCACAAGTACGGCGGATTGCGCTTCCTCGAAGCCGCTCATGTGAAGGATCTCATCTGCATGCTCAGAATTGTCGAGAACCCGCGCGACGAAATGGCGTGGTTTCGAACGCTGCAACTCATGGACGGCATTGGTCCTTCCGTCGCCGCCGCTGCGGTCAAGCATATTGCCCAAAACGCGAACAACCCACGGTCAATCGCTTCTTTCGCGCCGCCGCCGGCGGCGCGAGCGCAATGGTCGCGATTCGCCGGAATGATCGATGACCTCTGCTCCGGAAAGGCTGTCAGCCCGGCATCGCAGGTCGAACGCATCAGGAAGTTTTACGACCCACTGCTGGAAAAGCTCTATGAGAATCCCAAACCGCGATCACGCGACTTGGAGAACCTTGAACGAATTGCTTCCGGATACAAATCGCGCCGGAGTTTTCTAACCGATCTCCAACTCGATCCTCCGACATCAACGAGCGACATCGCCGGGCCGCCGGCAAAGGACGAGGACTGGCTCGTGCTTTCGACAATTCATTCGGCAAAGGGCTGTGAATGGGACGCTGTCTATCTGATCCACGCGGCTGACGGCTGTCTCCCCTCGGATATGGCGACCGGTTCGGCGGAAGAGATTGAGGAGGAATTAAGACTCGCCTATGTTGCCATGACACGAGCGCGCGATTTTCTCTACGTCACGTGGCCAATGCGTTACTACTTCAAGTGGTACAGCCACACAGACAAACACAGCTATGCCCAATTGTGCAGGTTTTTCACAAACGATGTACGCGCAACGCTTGAGGAAATCAATCTCCAGCAGGGAACGAACGAGGATTCCGCATCCGGCGCGGAGGCGACTCATGACATCCGCGCGAAAATAAGAGGAATGTGGGAATAGTGTAGTGCGAAGCCAGCTCATAGCGCTGGCTTTACTTTCGTTGATCCCGGCTATAGCCGACATAAAGTCGGCTCTACCAGGAACTTAGTTTTGCATAAGGACTTGTGAAACGCAATCTAGCACGCTGTCTTTGTGCGTCCAGGGCGTCTTGTCAGGCGCTTCAGTTTGACTCGCAATCCCTGCGATGTCATTTTGCGGATTTCCTCTTGCTTGACGCCGAGAGCGACTAGGCGCTTCTGGTGCACCTTGATTCTGCGTCTGCGTTCAACGCCCGTTTTCTTCAGCCTGGTGCGGCCCTTCTTGTTAAATTTTCTATCTTTTCCCATGATTATTCTTCCTTGTTATACCGGTATTTGCGTTATTGTCCTGTCAAGCCACCGTACGCTATCGGAAGCTGAAATGTAGTTCAAGCTCGAATTGCGGACCGCTTTGACATCCGGCCATCACCTCGGCTCGATTTCGATCATGCAAGTTGTGATGGCATAGGCATCCTTGGCGCTCATCCGTTTCAGTTCATGTCCAGCCCCCCAACTGTCGGAATAAAGGATTTCGCTGGTGCCAGTGTTATAGCCTATGATCAGCCGCATGTGCCCTGAGCAACGCTGCTGGCGAAGCGGCGGCTTCTCATCCACAAAGCCAAGTATCACACCGTGAAGAACGGGATATCCAGCGTCAATTTTTTCTTTCACAAGCTCGGCAAACCGGGCAACTGCAGCGGTGTTCTTCTCGCGTGAGGCAAGGAAAACAGCTTTAGCCATGCTGGCATACACGTCACTGACATAAATCGTGCCCGACTTCGGCAGGACGATCTCGCTGGTTTTTTCTTTCTTTGCCTGCCGATTGTAATCCGCAACGATCTTCATAAAGTCATTCAGATCTTCCTGCACCTTTATTTTTACCCCTAGAAATACCCCCATTGCTTTAAGAGCCTTGGTCAGTGAAACTGAATCCGTTCCACCTTTGGATGCGGTATCTGCTCGTTGGGCAAGTTCATGCTGATTCACATCGCTTCCGTAGTACCGCATCACACGTTCCACAGAGGCAACAGCGCAATAGCCTTTTTGCCCCTGATCCACCATGGGTACCGAATCCAGAAGCACGTCGCCATTCTCGTTCTTCTTGACCCGTTTCTGAAGTGTCGTCGAAGTGACATCAGCTTTGACGTCCGACGCCACGTCGGACATGGACGACTTTTCCCTCTTTTTGATTGTGACGCTAATGAACTCCGGCTGAACGGACCCCTTCCCGGGTTTTCCGTGAGTACGAGTGAAGGCATATTCCAGCAGAAACACCTGCTGATCCTTGAACCACAGCAACGTGCGATCCTTCCGCGCAGGCGAACTAGCCCCGCGCGGAGAAACATCCTTGCCGTCCGCACCTGTGAACGTTTTAAACTTGGAATCCATCGTTTCCATGCGTTGCTCGAAGGCGCTTTCATCAATGTCGCCGGCATCGCCGCGGTTGTAGAGCGAAAGTGTTACCTCCGAAATCGTATTGGACTCGAATCGGACAAGCGTTTCGATAACCGGTTCATCCATGAAAGTGAGACCTTTTAAAACCGAACGAGCAGTGTCATGAGCCTTGGATTCCCACCTGAAACCATAATGGGCGGTATGTTGCCGAAAGTCGTCCTGGCTCAACGACCAGAGATCCGGGACCAGCAACGCATCGTCGAGCCGCAAATTCACCGCATCGCCACCAATTGTTAGACCAGGCAGCAACAGAAATATTGTCAACAGGCCCCATTTCATGGTGTCAGGAGTTTATCCCGCCCGCATCTCCGTATTCAAGCAAATCCAGCTGCAAAGAGTTGCTTGCATGGACTCATTTTCCATCTACACTAACCATCTCTTTATCGATTTTTTGAGTGCCACAAGATGACAAATGGGGATGACAACGAGGGTCGACAGCCACGGAGAAGATCAAGTCTCCGGCGGCCGCTTGTCGGCATCGGCATTGCATTTGTGACTGGAACATGGATGGGTTTGAACCTGTCCACGGATATTCCCGCGCTTTGCGTCGCCGCTGCGCTGCTCGCAATTGGAACGTTGATCTTCCGGCGGCTGTCTGTGGCCCCGATTCTCTGCATTCATGCGCTTTTCCTTGTCGCAGCCTGGCTGAACGCTGGATTACGGACATCATCTACGGCGGAATACTCTCTGAAATCATTCGCTGCATCAGGCAAAACTCAGGTTGAGTTTGTGGGCGTGGTGACCGATGAGCCATCGCCTGCCCCGACAAAGACCGGCAAACAGGCATGGAGCTTGCCGCTGCGAATTGAAGCGTATCGGCCCGTTTCTCAAAGCGTCTGGCGCATTACCGACGACGAGCCTGTTTTGCTTCGATGGTTTCCATTCAAAAAGACACAATGTCCTCAGTATGGCGAAAAATGGCTTTTTTCCGGGGACATGGTCGAATCGACGCCGAGGCTCCCAAATCTGCCGACGCGAACCCTGGCAAACGCGGCGCGCGGAAAATTGGTCTCGGCTGGAAACGGCAGTTCGATTGTCCAGAAGTGCCTTGAGGCTCGCGCGGACGCTGCGCGCATACTCTGCATCGGAATTGAGGACTATCCGGCATACGTGGCGACAATCAATTCGCTGCTGCTCGGCTACCGCAGCCAGATGCCGCAGGACGCCTACCGTGCTTATTCCAGAACAGGCACTATCCACATTTTCGCCATAGACGGTTTTCATGTCGTCGTCCAGGCAGCCGTCATAATATTCGCGCTCGGCGCATTCGGGATTCCACGAACGCGCTGGATTCTTTTTCTCGGTCCGCTGCTGATTCTTTACACGGTGATGACAGGTCTTCCTCCGAGCGCGCTAAGAGCATGCGTCATGGCTATTATTTTCTGGTCAGCGCCGCTGCTCGGACGAAAAAGCGACGTCTTTTCGGCCTTGGCGGCTTCGGCCATATTTATCCTCGCCGCTGTCCCTGAAGACCTTATGACCTTGGGATTCATTCTTTCATTCGTGGTCGTTCTGGGGCTTACGCTTCTATATCCTGTTTTCGCGCGACCCTTGCAACGGCTTTTTGCTCCAGATCCGTTGCGCCTTCAGCCTGAGCCGCGATGGATTCTATTTTTGCGTGCAACTTGGAGTCATTTGAGCGTGCTTATCGCCACGTCGATCGCGGCGTGGCTGGTTTCAGCGCCACTGACAGCCTACTATTTTCAGATATTTTCCCTCATTGCGCTGGCCGGCAATTTGATCGCCATGCCAGTGGCGTCGTTGATGATTATTACAGGCGCTTTGTCGCTCGTGTTCGGATCGTGCATTGAGCTTTTCGCCGACGTGTTCAATCACGCCAATCTGGCTCTCGCATTCCTTCTGGCGCGTTCAATGGAATGCTTCGCCGTAATTCCCGGCGGAAACTTTTCCGTTGATCCACCGTCACTATGGCTGATCCTGCCCTATTATTTACTGCTGGCTGCATTGGCAATACGATTCCGAAATGCCACTTCGCAAACAGCCGGCAACGAGCAACGGAGTTCCATTGAAATCCAAGATCAGGACGGATAATCGCGCCATATGCCTGACACGTTTCTGCTTGATACGATTCATGGCAATGCTAAAAGAACAGGCACTAGAATAATAGAAGCTATTCAACTGGAAGTAGAAACCACATGAACGACTGCAATCACCTTGCCATTCTGGGAGGCGGACCGGCTGGTCTGGCTGTGGGATACTACGCCAGAAAGGAAGGCATTCCATTTACGATTTACGAAGCCGGCTCACGGCTCGGCGGCAACTGCATCACCCTGAAACATGGGGACTTCCTTTTCGACTCCGGCGCCCACCGCCTGCACGATCAAGATGCAGGCGTTACCGCAGAACTGCGGGCACTTCTGGGGGACGAATTACGACGGATCAACATTCCCAGCCTGATCTACTATTCTGGAAAGTTCGTGGATTTTCCACTGTCGCCTCTAAATCTGATCGCGGCCCTTGGTATTCCAACTTTTGCCAGGGCAGCCGCTGAGGTCGTAGGCACAAGACTGCGACGGGGAAAGCCGGCGGACAATTTCAAATCCTTTGCTGTGCGAAAATACGGACGAACCATCGCAAAACGCTTTCTCCTGGATTATTCCCACAAACTCTGGGGCGCGTCCTGTCATAGATTGTCTCCCAACATCGCGGGCAAACGCATGAAGGGACTGTCGCTGGGAACATTCATCAAGGAGGCATTACTGGGGACAAAGGCCAAAACGAAACATCTGGATGGCTCATTCTATTATCCGAGACATGGCATAGGCATGATCCCTGAGGCTTTGGCCTCGGCATGCGGAGATCGCCACATCCGGAAGAACGCCGAAATCACAGGAATTATTCATGACGGGGCGCGCATAACAGCCGTTGAGCTCATTGGCGGTCAACATATCGCCGTCGGTTCCGCGGTAAGCACGCTGCCGCTCGACCGGTTCGCGCAGATGATGACTCCCAACCTGCCGAAAAAGATCGTTGAACTGACCAAAGAGCTACGCTATCGCCACGTTGCGCTGGTCGCCCTGTTCCTCGATCGACCCTCCGTGACACGCGCCGCCACACTCTATTTTCCAGGACCGGAATTTCCTTTTACGCGTGTCTACGAACCGCGAAATCGCAGCCCGCTGATGTCACCAAAAGGCAAGACTTCGCTGGTTGTTGAAATCCCATGCCAGTCAGAGGACGACACATGGGCCATGCCGGACCGGCAACTGGTAACGCTGGTTTCCGAGCCGCTCGTACGGGCCGGCTTGATTGAGAAACATCAAATCATGGGCAGCGCGGTACATCGGATGATTTCCGCATACCCGGTGCTGGAAGCCGGATTCGAAGACAAGCTTGCGACAGTTATGAATGCCTTGGAGTCATTCCCAAATCTTGCATTTGCCGGACGCAACGGGCGCTTCGCCTATGTCCACATTCACGACCTGATGCGACGTGGTGAGGCGATCGTCGCTGACTTCCTCACAAATGGCGTAGCTCGTTCCACGGCACATAGACCGCATCCCGGGCATTCGTAGGAGATGAACAGATGACTGCGATGCCATTCCCGAATAGCAAGGACAACAACCAAACCGATGCCCCGAATGCGCGGCGTACGTTTCGTTTGCCGGTATTGCGCCTGCTGGGACTCGCGGCAGGCATAGGCATTCTTCTAGTCCTTATAGGACGCGCAGGGTTCAGCAGTTTCTTTACAATTCTTCGCCAGACCTCGCCGTTGTTGCTCACCCTTGCACTCGCAAGTTACTCTCTGGCATGGTGTGCACGCACCTGGCGATTGAATATTTTTGTGAAGCAGGCGGGCGGGCGGGTGCGGGCTTGGGAATTGTTCAAACTGCACATTTCGGCATATGCTTTAAATTCGATCCTGCCTGCGAAACTCGGTGATGCGGCCATGGTTGTCAGCCTGAAAAGGAGGGGGATTGCGCTGGGCCGCGCCATCGCCGTGGTGTTACAGATCCGCATTCTTGACCTTTTCGCATGCATCCTTCTGTCCATCCCGGGTGTCTTTCTGTTATTCGGCAGAGATATTCCCGAACGCATCTGGATGACTCTCTGCATCTGCACAGCCCTGGTGATATTGCCTGTCGCTTGGGTGGTCATGGATCGGCGCAATGTGCTGAACAAACTCGCTGTGCGGTTGAAAAATGGTATCCGCGCCACTATTATCCGGACTGCGATAGACAAAGCCATGGACTCGTATAATGGATATCGTGAAATCGTTGCCGACGCACGCATGTTTGCAACATCAACCGGCATATCCCTGCTGGCATGGGCCATGGAGGGAGCGACATGCTGTGCGATAGCTGCCGCCGTCGGCGTGCGTATGGAGCCGCTCCCGATCATGCTTGCTGTGGCTGTCGCAAACATCGGGAAGATTGTGCCGGTCACGCCGGGTTCGGTTGGCATTTACGAATCAATCCTTGCCGGTGTGCTGGCACTGGCCGGCGTGGATTTCTCTCTAGCAGTGGCAGTGGCAATCCTTGACAGTATGCTCAAGAGACTCTTCAATCTTGCGGTCGGGCTCATGGTAACAGATTTCGGCGATGATCTGCAGATGATGATTCGTCAAACCCGCGTAGCCCTGGCAACCGGCCGCATGAACCAATTTACCGGCGGTGCAGTTCTGCCATCCTCCAGCGCGGATTCGCGTATAGGCCAATGCGAGGGTGACCGTGCGCATCTTGGAGCGGAGTAGGACCATGCAGGAAAAACGGGCAGCCATGACTTCCGGCATCAGTAGATGCACCAGTTGGATTGTGCAACAACGGGGGAGATGCTTCAGCTCCATACTGATTTTGGCATATGCGGCCCTGACAGCATTCGGAGCGTTGCACCACGAGCCGTGGCGGGATGAGGCGCAGGCATGGCTCATTGCGCGCGATTTAAGCCTACCGGACATCTTTCATCAAATGGGCCATGAGGGCTCGCCGGCACTATGGCATATTATACTCCTGCCTTTCGCCAAACTCGGAGCGCCATACGCATGTGAATTCGTGATCCATTGGATGCTCGCAGTCGCAGCGGTTGCGACCTTCGCTGTCTTCTGCCCGTTTCCGAAGATCATCAAAATCTTTTTTGTGTTCTCCTACTACATGGCCTGCGAATATTCAATTGTGGCGCGCAGTTACGTGCTGACCGTGCTCCTGTTGTTCCTGATAGCAGCGCAATACGGCTCCAGATTCAGACGGCCATTCGTTTTTTCGGCATTCATTTTTCTTCTCTTTAACACGAACATTCACAGTCTTTTTGCCGCCGGAGCACTACTCGTGCTCTATCTTTACGAGGTCATAAGCAACAGGGATCGCAGATCGAATCCACGCTATTACGGCGCGGTCTTGATAATGACCATCGGCGGCCTGACGGCCATTATGCAGTCAATTCCGCCGCCGGGCACTTTTTATTACAATGTTGAGCGTATGAGGATGGCTCCTTTTCGCGCGGCTGCGAACGCATTCCTGCCGGGCTCGGCATCGTGCGACGCTCCTTATTTTATATTTTGGGACCCGTTCCTGACACCAAAAGAAACCAACGCTGCCATCTTCCTGGCTTGCGGCATGATTTTGGTGGCATTGTTATATTGCCTGCGTAGACCTCCGGCCCTGGTCTTCCTGCTCTTATCCTATTCGTGGCTGGGTTACATTTTCGTTGCCAAGAACCATGGTGTTCTCAGGCATCACGGCTTCATAATGATATTCATTGTATTCGCGCTCTGGCTGGCGTCACATTACCAGGATGGGCCATGGATGCGACAAACCGCTGCGCGGGCAAAATGGGCACGCGCATTCTTTGGCTTTTTTGGAGCGCTTACGTGGACTGGTCTTGCATTGTCACAGCTCGCCAGCATATTCATGACGTATAGAACCTATAAATACGAATACCAGTATTGCTTCTCCGGCGCAAAAGAGATGGCTGCATACATGCACAATAGTGGCTATGATAAATCAACCGTCATCGTCTACAGGGCCGAATGCGCAGCGGCACTCCTCCCATATCTGCCGGATGCGAAGTTCTGGTATCCGCCGCTATGCGATTATGGCACATTCATTTTCTGGAAAGATACGAGGCAGATTCGCGGCCAGCGCCTTGATCAAACTGTGGAAAGGGTTAAGCAGTTCTTTCCCGATCTGTCGCATGTCCTGTTTCTCTTGTCGAATTCGGGCCAGGACGACAGGCTGCAGCGCACATTCAGACTGGAACTGATTCACAAAACAGACGGGCTCGTATTGCAGAAGGACGAGGCTTTCGCGCTCTATCGTGCAACAGGAGCTCCGCCGTCCGCAGGCCGATCTGACTGATTTTTGCTTCCAAGCACTTCGCGAAGTTTGATGGCAAGGGTTTCGCCGCTGAAAGGCTTTTGCAGAAAGCCTTCAAAACTGCCAGGTTCCATGTCGCTTGTGGCGGATTCGACGTTGAATCCACTCATGAGTATTATTGGCACATCTCCTGCCACCGCGCGCATGTGATTCAAGACATCAGCACCGCCAAGATCCGGCAGTGATATATCCAGAAGAATTGCAACGAGAGCTCCGTCATGTTGCTTCGCCGCAGCAGCGGCAGACTCAGCGCTGAACGAGGTTACGACGGTGAATCCGAATCTCGATAGTATACGTTCGGTCACTTTGCACACAATCTGGTCATCGTCCACTACAAGCACGATGCCGCTGCCTCTCCACTTTGAATCGTCGTTATGCGCCACTTCTGGTATCTGCGCCTTTCGCGTGGAGACCGGGAATAGAACGCGGAAAGTAGTGCCCTTGCCAACCTCGCTTTCAACGCACATGCCGCCCTTATGGGAGCGCACAATCCCGACGATGGCCGCCAAGCCCAACCCCCGGCCCGTCGCCTTTGTCGTAAAGAATGGTTCAAACATTCTTTCTACTGTCGCCTTATCCATGCCGCATCCATTATCGGTAACCTCGACATAAGCAAACGATTTTGAAGGCGCATCGACGCTTATATGGCATTTGGAAAGATATGCGGAATCGCACGCCATTACGCCGGTGCCGACATTTATCGTTCCCGTCTTATCGCCTATCGCATCGGAAGCGTTGATAATAAGGTTCATCACAACCTGGCGGATTTGCGCGGAATCGCCTTCGATCAGCGTCCTCACGTCGTTGAAGTTGTACATCAATCTGACCTTCTTCGATATCGACACCTCAAGAAGATGAGACATTTCACCGACGAGCGATGCCAGATTCAACGACTGCAAGGTGACCTTGGATTTACCGGCATATGTCAGCATCTGGTTGGTCAACTCCGCCGCGCACAAGGCGGTGGTTTCGATCTGCTTCACGCTTTCCCACGCGGGCGAGTCGGACTTTAATTCCATGAGTGCAAGACTGGTGTGCCCAAGAATGCCCATCAGGAGATTGTTAAAATCGTGGGCGATGGTACTGGACAACACCGACAGGCTCTCCAGTTTCTGGGCATGCTGGATTTTTAATTCAAGCTCATGACGTTCCTGTTCCATGCGCCGGTGGTGGCTGATATCCCTCGAAATGCCGAATGTCCCGATGACATTGCCCTTTTCGTCACGCATCGGCATCTTGGTTGTGGAGACCCATGTTTCCAAAGCGTTGGGCCATGTCTCCCGTTCCTCTTTTCCCACTATGGGCAGGCCAGTGCTCATCACTTCCTGTTCATCCTTGAATGCCTGTTTTGCGTGCTCCACGGTAAAGATATCGAAATCGGACTTTCCAATTGCGCCGTCCGGGTTGTCTATGCCGCACTGCTTTGCCCACGCCTTGTTGACACGAATGAAGCGGCTCTGTTTGTCTTTGAAGTAGATGTGATCTGGAATCGTGTCCATCAGGGCATTCATGAGACTGCGCTCTTTTTCCAGCTCCGTGGCAGTGAACTTCAATTCAAGCGCGGCGCTGAATATTTCGCATATCACGCGGAGCAGGGAGACAGTGTCCGGCGACCACGTCCGGTCTTCATTCTCGGCAGCGAGAATGAGCAGACCTTTCTCCTGGCCATACATTCTGAACGGGATGCAAAGCAGAGATTTAATACCTTGCCGCTCCATATATTCGTATTCGGCCTCGGCGTTTATTTTGCGCTGCGTAAGCCTCGACGACCTGGACAGCTGAACGACCTCGCCACGCCACAGCTTCTTCAGCGTCCAGGGATGGATGGCTACCGTCTGTTTTGTCGTCTCGTCTATCGCTCCGTCGCCTTCCGATCTTCTCCACCCGTGCGTCCTGACGATCTGTTTTCCGGTTATTGAAAACTTGTTTATTCGGCAACTATCAACCCCCTCGAATTCGCCTATCTCCTGTAGAACTCGATCTATTGCCTGATCCACAACGCGCGCATCAATATTGACAAACCGGGTGGAGATTGATGCAATCAGCCTCTCAAAATTCACCCGGAAGTGGATCTCTTCCTGGTTCTGTTTCTGCCTGGTGACATCCTCGACCGTTCCATCGTAGTACAATGTCTTGCCATGCGAGTCTTTCACCGCGCTGGCATTTTCGCGGGCATACATTGTGGAACCGTCGCGCCGCAGCCATTTGGACTCGAACGCGATCACTTCTCCATCCCGTTCGATCTTTTCGATGAACAGTTGCCTCGGCGTATCCGGATGGTGGCCGTCCTTTTCGATATTTCTTGCAACCAATTCCGCAAACGATGCAAAACCAAGCATCTTTATGAGCGCTGGATTTGCGATGAGCACCCTGCCGCCGGGCGTTGTGCGGAATATGCCAACGGGCGAATTCTCGAACAAATTCTTGTATCTGGCCTCCGTGTCTTTAAGACTGTCCTGAAATTCCTTCTTCAGGCGCTTCACACCGGAGACAGGAGGCGTCAGTCTGCGCCGGCGGTTCGCCTTTTTCTTTACGCAGGATTTGCTGCTTTGTTTCTTATTGGTAATCAAGATTTAGTACCATTCGCTTTGTTTGGTATATGACAGCATTGTTGCAGGAGTTTACAAAACATTGTTCAACTATTCCACAAGAAAAACGTTTTTTGGGCACCCCCTCAGTTACTGGATGGCCGCAACGTAGCTGAAGAAGGCGCCCGGTGCGCTCACCGAACCTACAAAATGTGCTCTTTCTGTAGGCCGCACCGAACGTTCGCATGTACGTCACCCGCATTTCTCACACCGCTTCTCCCCGCTTCGCGGTGAGTAAGCGGTCCTACAACAGAGAAACACAATGTAGGACCGTTAACGCAGTGAGGGAGAACGGTGCGGCATCACCGGTGCGGCAATTCGCTTCGCCACAAGCGGATTGCTCACGCCTTCAACGTTGGGAGAAATGCGGGCTAAGTTCGGCTGGCTATATCTGGAAAGAGCAGTTCGACTGCGAAGCAGTTGAACTGCTCTTTCCAGATTCATGCCATCCGGTTGAGCCCACGAACCGCAGCGATGATGAGCCACACAAGAGTGCCGACCATCAGGAGAATCGCACCGACAAGGAGGCTTCTACCTCTTACAATAGTCTGATCGGACTCCGCCAACGCAGAATTAAAATGCGGATTCTGCTCCTCATCGCCCAAAGCACAAGGCTCGGAACCGACCCCCACCGTCTTGTCCAGCACATCGGATATATCGTATCGAGGAGCGTCAACTGACTTGGCGCCATACAGAAGCTTATATTGATGCTTTGGATTGCAGAAGAACAGCGCTTCATGAACTTCACCTTCCGCTTTTACGCCATAAATATTGAGTGGCGGACTGTCCATATTCCGAACGATAATCCGATAGCGACGATACCTGCGCGTCTTGTCAAAACGTATGGTCGTCCGATCCTGCCGGAATTCACCGAGTTCGACCTTGCTTATGACCGATGACACTACGCGGTGCCATTCCTCAATCCGCGTTCTGCCCTGGTTTCTGGTTGCTTCTTCTTCGAGCCTGTCCGTGCCGCACACGTCAACTGAACGGTTGAAATTTGCGTCCCGCGCAAAAACAGTGAGAGAAGCCACCGGCGATCTTCGGACGTCAATGCTGATTATCGTATCCTGTTTTTCGGAATCGTTCGTGACAATCAAGTCGTGCACAGGATGAAACTGTGATTCATTCTCCGTTTCGGCCACAGATTCCCTCTTCTCCAGAAACTTTATATCGTCAACCTTGAATTCTTCATTTACAAATGTACTTTCCTCGGTTTCTTTCGTGATCAAACCAGCGTTTGTTTCACGCACAATGCTGACCAGAGGCGACTGATGGGACTCCGAGAAATTGCCGATTTCAAGTTTGTAATAGCGATAGTGGCCAGGACTGATTTCAATCCTGTTGTTTCTCAAGTTTATTTGCCTGGAATAGTCGAATATGGGTGTGTTTAAGGCCAGAATCTCCCAGATCGCACAATCCTTACTGCCGGACACCGTCACCTGCTTCTCGTAATCTTTCCGGTCGGTGACCACAACCACAACAGACGGCGAAACATCGTTGGATCTGCTTTCCGTGACGATCTCGATCCTGTTGTCATGCTGCTTTTCGAATGAGATTGTCGCCATGGGCACGGCAAACTCGGTCACCACGGGTCTGGTGTGCTTTGCGACGCGTACGAGGAATGGAACCTCATGGCCACGGCTGTCGAATATCCGCATATTCGCATAAGCGTCGTCCGTTTTTGCAAAGATATCTTCGTCCAATTTGAATAGAGCAATCCCTGCGGCGGCATTCGTCGGGACGCCTATTGTCCTCATCATAGGAAAACGTACTGAGTCCGCCGAAATCGCAGTTGCCGCGGTAACGATTCCCAGCGCTGCTACCGCAGACCACAATAATCGCCTGAGGAAATTCGCCTCACCGTAGACTGGAGCCGGCGCGCCCTCGCGCCGGTGTCCAATGAATGCGACCGGGACGAGGGCGTCCTGGCTCCAAAGCTCAATTGCATCATTCCTGCTTGGGTTGGAATTAGTAATACTCAGCAAACCGGTTAAGATTTCATCCAATCTACTTTTCATCCTTCGTCTCCCCTATTTTCCTGAGAAAACTCCGGTCCGATCGAATATAGGCGAAGGAGCCGAGTAAGAGGAACCCGCTGACCGCGACAAGGGCCAGCGCCTTGTATATGACCGACATCTTTCCGAGATCTACGAGAAATATCTTTCCAACCACAATTGCGACGAGAAGCAAACCCGAATAGCGAAGCGGCTTAATACTTTTCCATATCCCTCCGGCGATGAACGCTATCGTGAAGACGGCCCACAACACGGATACGCCGCCCTGTTGAAAACCAGGGAGCTTCCAGAAAAGCAGGCTGTTGATTTCGAGTGTGGTGTAAAGAAAAAGAATGATCAGCGCAGCATATCCGAATACCGGCGCAGGTAGCGTCTCTCGCCTCTTTGCAAGCCACCATACCGCAATCAGCATCGTTATAATCAGGCCAAAATCAAGGAGCCGCATTCCCGCGTACAAGAAGTTATACTCCATGTCATAGATGAACCTGTCGCATATTCTCCATGACCACAGGTCAACCGCGAACACTTTCACCAGGGCGCCGACGAGGAACACGCACATCGCGGGGAACATGATCGGCACCATGCCTTCACGACGCAGGCAATTCCAGAAGAAATAGATTCCCATGGCGCACCACAGCATCGTCAATACCGGCAACCTTACGGGCTGGCAGCAGACATAGAACATTGTGTTCAGTTCGAGATGGATGAAGAGAAATGCAAAGAGCAGACCAAACCAGTAGAGCACATTTCGAGCGACGCCGTCGTCAATCACTTCAGGCGTGTCGTTATTGTCTTCAATCGCAAACTTGTCTATTGGGTCCGGTCTTTTTAATTGCAGAAGAAACGCACCGGCAATTGATGCAATTGAAGTGCCAAAGGTCAGCAGGCGCTTGAACATCTCGTGCCAGTAAACGGCCATCTGCAATGCCGATGGCGGTCCTGAATGGAAGTCCCGGCCAATATCCACAAAAAGTAGTCGGACAAAGAGGATGACATAGACGGCGTACCCGGCGTGCTGGAGGAAATTGCTTCGCAGTTTCATTCCGAGCCAGAGGAACATCAGCGCCACGAGCGCAAGGGCAACCGTCAGGTGTTCGCCTTCCAGAAGAAGCGGCAACGTCCACGTCGTAAAGAATCCGGCCAGTGCGATCAGTGAAATGAGAAGCTGCCGGTCAACCAGCTTATTGCGCAGGAAGATAAAAACATGCGCAATATAGAATACGGCAAGGCCAACCGACATCACCGCCGGATAGAGCCGACCGTGAGCCCCGTAAATGAGATTATAACCTAGATAGGAGAAAATCATTCCGTTGGCTACCAAATGAACGATTTCAAGTATCGTGCTTTTGCCGCCCTTGACTATGTTATAGAAGTAAACGATGGAAGAATAGATTGCGAAATATGCCGACAAGAACGCCATGGCGATGGGAAAGTCGGCGCGCTCGTAACCGCCGCTCCGGATAGAAGCACAGAAAAGCCCGTACGTGAGCACAAAACCCAGATAATTCAACAAACGCCACTGTTTCTTATGCGCAATGCCCAGGATTCCCAGACTGAGCACCAGGACGTATGAATAAAGCCCCGGAAGATTTGGCGCGTCGGTTTTGAGCATGACGGGCGTGAAATACCCGCCGGCGATTCCAATGATGGCGATGAGCAGGGAGTCACTTCCTACAGCCAGAATGCCGGCGGTCACCGTCACGAGAATCATGAGTGCAAAGGCGGTTGACATCGAGAATTCGCCGAACAGACGGTAGTACGGCCCGGCCGCATAGGCGCTCAAGTACAGAACCAGCAGGCCACCGCCCAGAAGCACTTGCCCGATTACCTTGTATTTCTTTCCGAGTAGTTGCTTGCCTGAAAACAGCATCACGACACCAGCAACCACGCAGACAGCGACAATTCCCTGCTCATCAAGATGCTTTATTGACAGCTTGAGAATGAATCCGATCCCCATTACCAGAAGTATGACAGCCAGTCGGGGAAGCCATGTGCTTGCCAATGCATACTCTGTCGTAACATTCTTCGGTTTCTCGTCAGCTCCGAAGAGAATCCAGCTCCACATCTTTCTGAGTATTTCCTGCGCCGATTCCACAAACTTCGATTTCTCCGCCGGCTCAGGCTCCTCAAACATCCACGCTTCCTTCTCTTGCGGCGAAGGCTCCGGCGCAATCACAAATGGATACGATGCCGGCTCGCCTTTTTTCAATTCCACGTCTCCGGCGGCATGAATCGGCGGCGGTTGTGGCAAGACTGACTCATCTGGAAGCTCAGGGATCGCAGGCTTGCGGATGATTGGAGGCTGGGGACGCACACCGGCTTTGTCCAGTTCCTTTCTTAGGAAATCGAGCCTCTGCGAGAGAATATTCAATTCCAGCTTGATAAGCCTTATTGTACTCCCGGTGTTCACGACAATCGCAAGGACGACGATTATCAGCACTATCGCCACAAACAGGAAAAATCCTTCCATGATCACCTCGCTATTTGCCATTCAGTGGCTGCCCAAGATATTTCGAAAGGAACTCGTCCACAGTCTTCAGATGATTCGGACTGGTCAGAATGCCACCGTCGTTGTGCTGTCCCGACATCCCGATAAATTGCTTTGGCTGCTTTGCGGCATTGAACAGCATCAGCCCTTGCGTGCAGGGAATCATCTCGTCGTTTTCGCTGTGCGCAATCAGCACAGGACAGGCGATCTTATGTATTCTTCCAATCGTATCGTACTTGAATTTGCACAGCCGTCTTGCCGGAAGAAACGGAAACATTTTCTTTGCCATGTCCGGAGCTGATGTGAATGTCGAATCAAGGATCAACGCTCCGGGATGAGTTTGTTCCGCAAGCCAAGCTGCGACCGCACCTCCCAGCGATTCGCCATAGATCGCAATGTTCTTGGACTCGAACTGTTTGTTCGGAGCAATTCGATCCTTGATTCTGCTCTCGTGGATATAGTCCCACGCAGCCTGCGCGTCCACATATGTCCCCTCCTCTGTCGGCTTGCCCGAACTGTCGCCGTAGCCACGATAGTCGAATATCATGACATTCAGGCCCATATTGTGAAATGTCAGAATCAAATCGAGCCGATTCGCTATGTTGCCGGCGTTTCCGTGGCATATAAGCACAGCTCGATCCGAGTTCGCCGGCACAAACCAGCCTGCAATCATCGTTCCGTCCTGCGCCTTGAGTCTGACACTGTCGAATGGCAGCTTGAAATACGCCGGCGTCAGCCCTACGCTTTTGTCAGGATAATAAATATAGGAGTTCTGCTTGAAGTAGACCAGCAGGCAAAGTGCGACGTAGGCTATCGCTACCAACCCGCCAATTCTGGCGACAGAAGCGGCAATCTCCGACATCGTAGTCCCCTCTTCCCATTCGTCATATTCGCGCATGATTCAGTAAACCTATAATTTCCGCGCCGGGATCGTGTCCAAGCACCACATAATACGCCACAGCGCCAAGAATGCCGTGAACGATACCGATCGCCCACAGATTATTGTGTCTTTCGTAAATCCACGTAAACACCAAACCGGCAACGAATGTCAAGACCATCAAATGAATTCAACGCTGCTTGCCACCGGTTTGTTCCTTCTCGATGTATTCCTTTATCGGCATCCCTCCGATGTACAGTTCTTCAAGAACCGCAAATCCGTCCATCACGCGCACTGTCACAAATGTGTTCTGATTTGTCCTCGTGCTGTTTCGCCGATAAGCCGATTCCGCCTTTGGCGCCTTGTCCTCGCTCATATAGTAGCGATCAAAAGGAAGATTCAGATTTAGATTTGTCCCGTAACTGTAGCCGACTTCGGCGGTCACATACGGTCTGCCATGTGGGCGATCAACCGACACACCGGTAATCCTCGAGAAATCATTCTGGTCCTTCTCCAGCAGAGCGTAGACCGTTTGTCCATGCCGGTATGCTGCGGCGTTGGTGGTCATGACGCTGCTCTGCTCGATCCGCAGCGCAACATAGCGCCCGCGAAAGGCATCATAAGGATCAACGGGCGCCGTCTTGAATCGGAATGCTTCCCCCTCGATGAGGGTTCGTTCCCTATGTGCAATCATAGAGAGCGGCACAGCAATCTGCACGAGCGACACAACCACAAACAGACACAACATTCCGTTTTTCCAGTTCATTGAACGCCTCGCTTTCCGCGCTTGATCAGGATCACATTCGTGATCAGAAATCCCGCGCCGATCAATATGAACGCGATTCCCCTAACGACAAAACCAATATCGTTGTCGAAGAAGCGCGCTATGATCAGGGCTGTCAGGATGAGCATGCCTGCGTTGACCGTCCATATCCGCCCGTTGCGAATGCCGACAACCAGCGTCCTGATGCCAATGACGAACAAATATACATTGAAAAGCGCCATCGCCGCGTCAGCGGATATTGCAAATCCGAGAATTGCAAGGACCGGCAGGACACCGAAAAGCAGCTTCGACTTGTCGCCTTTTCGGATTGCCATCGCAAGGAGCAACAGCGCGCAAAAAGGCAGAATCACAGCCAACCCGTAATCGACCCACCCTGCATATTCGTGACACCGGTCAATGCAATGATAGTTGTGCCAGCCTATTTCTTTCCAGGTAAACTCAAACGTAAACAGAAACGACAGCACAACTGTCCCGATCACGCCAACGCTGTGGAATGGTTTCTGCATTGCGGATGGCGCGTCCGCAAACCACTGGCTGCCGATGAGGTATAGCAACGGAAACAACGCGCTATACACGATGATCCACAGGCCCGGACAAGTGTGCTCCATGGCAACGCCCGTTCCAACACAAAGACAGATTGAAAACATCCATCCGAGGATTACTGATCGCTGCGAATAGCAGTCCTTTCTTGCCTCCATCCACATGTACGGAAAAGTCAATGCCAGCAGAGGCCAGAAGAAGACGGCATAGCCATCCTGCGACTGCTGGTATCCCGCCCACGTCGTGATGCCAGCGAAGTAAATGATGCAGGGAATGGTGGCGCCCAGCAGATACGTTACGGGCAGAGCCAGGAGCATCCATGTGAGCATGAAATTACCGAAGTCGCCCGGGATGTGATAGGTCTGGCCGACCAGCGCAATGGACGATCCTATCGAGAGCGCCAGGAATGCCGCCGTTCCTTCGCGCCATGCCGCCGACTCTCTTCCTGTCTGGAGAATCCACAAACCGATAATCTGTGATATGATAAGCGGCGCAAGAGACAATACTGTTCTTGCCGGCCGCGACAGATCATCCCAATTGTGAGCCAGGATGAGAATAATGCCTGCGCCGATCAGCACCGCGCCCAGAATTCCGCAGACCGTGAGCGCGATACTACGACCACCGCTTTTCTCGATTTCTCCGTAATGCTCGTGAATTTTTCTCTCGGCATCGGCGGAAATTATGCCACCTCCAACAAGCTCGGGCAATTCCTCATACAACCATCTCAGCGCTTTTTTGTTCATTGTGCACTCTCCTTCGCCGTGGTCCGCATAACCGGAATAAACAGCAGATCCAGTTTCTTGCCATCTTTGTCACGTTCGCACATCCCCGTTGGATGGCCGGAATGCCAGTAGAACGAAAATGCGGCAAAATAGTCGGTTCCCCAGAAAACCGGGAATATTCTGTTGTCATTGGAATTTCCGTTGAACTCCGCTATCGGCCACAAAAAACTATATGCCTGTTTATCGCCGCTCAACCCGTATGCCGAAACAAAAGGACGAAAAGCGAAATACTCGTCCGTCTTTTCGACGAATGGCCAGAACACCGACAGCGCCGGACTTTTGTAGTACACTATCGGCCATAGTGGCACGCGATCCTCGGACGAGCCATTGTCGAAACCGGCATCATCAGTATAGTACGGCGTGCCTTTCAGATCCTGACTCGCGCAGCCGGCGAACAACAAAGCGGATGCGAGCAAACAAAAAACGGTGGTTGTAATTTCACCAATCTTCATATCATCCCCTCGCACTTACAATCCTTACGTAGGTGGTCAATTGAGTCACGGCGCGCAACATGCGCGCCCTCCCAGCCCGTAAATGCAATGGGAGGGACGGCGTGTCGCCGTCCGTTTTACATGTGTCCGCCTTTCCACTTGAGTCAATTTCTGTCCTCCTGCGACTGTCCTTCATCATCACCCGCCCTTTTCGATCCAAACTCCTTTGCCATGTCTCGCAATAGCTTTTGGTCCATCTTGCCGGAACCGAGAGTCGGGAACGATTTTACCGAGATATAGTTTTCCTTCCTCGGTTTCCAGAGATTGGGTAAATCGCTTTCGGCGACGATCTTTTGCAGTTTCTCTGCGTCACCGGCTTCCGGCGTGAAGAACACAATCAGTTGCTCGCCTTTCTTCTCGTCTGGCGCAGACGACACGAAGACGACCTGACTCGCGGTTTTCAGCGCATGGTGGAACTTGTCCTCGACAGCCATGTGCGGAACCATCTCGCCGCCGATCTTGCTGAAGCGGGACAGCCTGTCGGTCAGAAACACAAAGCCATCTTCATCCATCCTGCCGACATCGCCCGTGTTGTACCAACCGTCTTTCAACACCTCTGCCGTTTTCTCCGGATTATTGAGGTAGCCCATCATCACGTTCGGCCCCTTGATCATCACCACGCCTTGCTCTCCCACTGGCATCAGCCGTTCGCCGGAAATATCAACAACTTTGACGGCGCAACCAGGAATCGGATGCCCAATGCTGTCCTCCTTCGTTCCTACCTGCCGGACGCCTCCAATCTCGACATCTGGCACGTTGACCGCCGCTACCGGCGAAAGCTCCGTTGTGCCGTAACCCTCGCGCGGTCTGATGCCGAATCGCTCCTCAAATGCATCTGCTGTTCGTTTCTTGAGCTTCTCAGCGCCTGCGACCACAATGCGAAGCGAGGCAAAATCCTCCTTCTTTGCCCTGCGAATATAGGTAAGCAGGAACGTCGGCGTGGCAAGAAACAGTGTCAGCCGATGTTCGCACACGATCTCCGCTATTTTGGCGCCATCCAGCGGATTCGAATGGTAGACGGCACGGATTCCGGTCAAAAGCGGACACCATAACGTTCCCGTGAAACCGAACGAATGGAAGAATGGCAGCAGGGCGGCCATGCTGTCGTCATCCTTGAAACGTATGATTGTCCTGAATGACTCGATATTGGACACAATGTTATGGTGGCTCAACATCACACCCTTCGGCTCACCGGTACTGCCTGACGAGAATATGACCGTGGCAAGATCGTCGGGGCCGACCTTCCGATAGCATTCAAGCATTTTGACGGGCAGGAAGAGCGCTTTGAGCAGCGCCAGGAATTTCGCGCCGCCAGTTATCTGCGGCAGTATGTCTTCAAGATAGATGGTGCCCTCCGGCGCTTTGATGTTTTCCATCTGCGCCAAGAACGCACGCGAGGAAATCACAGTCTTGATATTGCATTGCGAGATCGCGGATTGGATAGCTGTCGCCGAAGCCGTGAAATTTAGATTTACTGTGACCCGTCCAGTAAGTGTGATCGCCATGTTTGCCAAAGCGCCTCCGACGGACGAAGGCATTAAGATGCCTACCTTATCCTGCCCTTGAAGAGTTTCTTCCAGTTCATCCGAAAGCGCTATCGCAGCAGTCAGCGTCTGTCCGAATTTGAGTGTCTTGCCCGTCGTGTCGGCGATGGCCTGTTTGCGCCAGTGTCGCCGGGCGGTCGCAACGAACATGCAGGGTAGTGACCGCTGTTTCGATTTTCTGAGATCGAACAGTCGCGAAGACAATTCCAATACAGCGCAGCGGACTTCTGGAGCCGACGACGTGGTCGCCAGCGGTTGTCCGAACAAAATCGCAACCCGGTAAGGAATGGATTTTGGAAAAGATGTAAACAATCTGCCGCTGCAATAGCTGAAAATGCTTCCCCACGCATCGCCGATATAGACAGGAATGATCGAATGATTGGAACCTTTAAGAATGTGTTCAAACCCACGTCTGAAACCAAGCATATTTCCGTTCCGGGTCAGCGCACCTTCCGCAAAAATGCACACGAGATAGCCATCATCGAGCGCGGCGCGTGCATCCCTGAGCGATTCTGCGATCTGACGCGGTTTATCCTCCATCGAAATAGGAATGATTTTCATCAGTTTGAAGAAAGGTTTGAGCCATTTGTTTTCATAGACGTCGCGCCCCATGAGAAAGCGAACACGCCGCTGCTGCGTTGCCATGATTAGAAACGCGTCAACCCATGTGACATGGTTGGAAACGAGAAGCGCGCCTCCATCTGCCGGCACATTATTCAAGCCTGCCGTTTTGATGCGATATATGCACTTTGTAATGACGAGAAAAACAAAACGCGTGAGGAAATCCGGCAGAATGATCAATGTCGCAATCGCAAGCGCTGCGGTCAGCATACCGATCGCGACAAAGCATTTCCCCGCAGAGAACTGCAAGATACCGTTAAGCAGGTAAAGAACGCCGGCGGACAAGGCCACGCCAATGAAGCTCAGGAAGTTCGTGCACGCAAGCACTTCGCCCAGACGCTGTTTTGGACTTCGGAATTGGATAAACGCATTGAGCGGAATAATGAACATACCCGAGAAAAGGCCGATCAGAAAAATAAGCCCCCTCACGACCCGGATATTTGCCGGTACAACGCCGATTGCCAGGCACGATATGGTTAGACCGATCGCGCCTATCGGCACTATGCCGAATTCGATATTACGGCCCGACAGCTTGCCGGAAATGAGTGCGCCAAGCCCAATTCCCAACGCGGCCACAGGAAACAAGTAGCCGCTTTCGATCCAGCCGAGGCCAAGAGCATCCTGCCCATACAGAAGTGTGTTCTGCTGGATGAATGCGCCGACAAATATGAAATAGGCCGAACCAAGAACTGTGAGAAAGAGATACTTGTCTTTGGCAACGTCGCGAAGCGTCTTGAATATCTCCACCACAAACAGTGGCGTGAACGGCTTGCCTGAGCCGGCGGGCTTGGTGTTTTCGATTCCAAGACTGGCAAGCAAACCGACCACCGCAACACCGACGCAGAACATTCCGAGTCCCAGGAAGTTCTTCGCAAATACATTCAGCAGAAGGTAAGAAGGAATGAATGTGCCGATGATGATGGCGAGATAAGTTGTGCCTTCCATCAAGCTATTCGCCATGGAGAGCTTCTCCATGCCAACAAGCTCAGGGACTATTCCGTACTTGGATGGACTGAAAAATGCGCTGTGCGTACAGAGCAGGAATATGATCGCGTACAGCCCCCACGAAGACTTGTGATAAATCGCGAGACAACCGAATGTTGCGATGAGAATCTCCAGAATCTTCAGGCAAACTATGATATTTCGTTTACCGACCCGGTCGGCCAGTGTTCCGCCGGCGTGCGAGAAGAGCAGAAACGGAATCACAAATACGATGGAAGCCGTGCTGACGATCTGCGTCCGATGCGCCTCGCCCAGCAGCGCGACAAGCATGAATATCGAGAGCAGCTTGAAGACGTTGTCATTCAACGCCCCGAGAAACTGCGTCGCATTCAGCCACGCAAACGAACCTGAAAGTTTCTTGCCGTTCATTTGACTCTTTTTTTCCCGTGCTTTATCACGCATTTGCGTCACTTACAACGTTGCCGGCTGCATGATGCCAAGCTCGCGAGGCTATCATGTTCGCCGTTGTTGGCAGCCTGTATCATGCCGCTACCAATTCTCCAAACACCCTGAAAGGGTGTAATTCCAAGGCCGGGGTGCAACCCCGCAACTATGTACCATCAAGATAAACCATTGAGGCCAAATGGCGCGAAGATCGACCTTCGTCCTTCCTTCGCTCTCACCAGCCTCCATTTCCTCTGCGTTTCCTTTTTCCTCAGGGCGTTGCCCTAGGCTGTGGAATTCGACCCTTTCAGGGTCATTCATTTTTTGTTTGCCATACATCTTGCAATATTCAGACAGTTCGGAATAGCCGGAAAATATGGTCTGGTCTTTGAAGTCGTCATAGGCCAAGGGCAGATCTCCCGTGAATTCGCTGTTCAACTTCTCCCTGTTTTCCAGCAGGAAGCAGGTCCGTAGTGGCCGGCTGAATATTCTATTCAGCCTCTCCCAAATGGCATTTATAGCCTCTTTATGCACATTTCCAAAGGAAATCAGCGAGTTCGCTTCCGGTGATACTGTGTTACGACACAACAGGTACGTCAGCAGTTTTAAATTGAAGTGAATTATCGATCTCATGACTTCTTCCTCCTATGATCCATCCGCTTCCCTGTGGACCAGAATGGCAATCAACTTGTCGTCCTCAAAAGCCCAGGAAGCTGAGATATGGATGTTTGCTGGCGTCCCCGGAACGCTTGTCCAGAACCACCCAACGTCGACAGGCCCAATGGACTTGGTGCCAAGAGTGACTGTGTAACCCGTCGGTCCCCGATCGTGTGCTGGTTGATCTGTGTATCCTGAACTGAGATATTCTTTTTCGATGATGTAATTCATCACTTGTTGCGGCGACGAACCTAACGGTGTGGCGCGAAGTAACGATTTCTGAACCCCATATTCGGAACCGCATCTCGGCGAATTACATCCGACCGCCACTGAAATCGTCAACAACAACGGAAATATTGCTTTCATTTTCATATCTTCATTTACCTCATGTTTACCATCGCTGATTAGGTGGAATGCAGCAAACGTGCCAATCCCGCTGCGTTGCATCAGACCTCACAAAAACCGGGAATATCGTAGAACAAGGCAATAAGACGTTGCACATTGGATGTACACATGGTAGACATTTTGAGATCAATGTAAGGCGAATAGAAGGGCGACTCCTGTCGCGCTGACGGTGCAGCGCTCCTACAGGAAATTAGGAGCTATCCGACTATTCTGTACGAGCGCCGCCCCGTGGCGCGATGATTCAAACAAAGCGTATCCTTTCAGTTACTGGATGGCCTCGATGTAGCCGCGTCTGATAAGACGCCTAACTGCGCCGTATCCGGCGCAGTTACGAAAAAGAGACCACTCAGTAACTGACGGAATACAACAAAGCTGGCATTGCGTATGAAAACAACTCAACTTGCCTCAGAAGATAGGGAATTCTTCGCGCTCGTATCCGAAGCTGTTTTTTCCAATCCGTTCAGCGAAGAGCGAATGCATGCGGATCAGCGGCTCTCTGGCCTTTCCCAAAAGGCGTCACGGGAAGAGCATCTTGATGCCGCTGTGGATCGAACAAGGCATGTTCTTGGCAAGCTCAGGCAATCCGGACAGGACAACATCAGCCTGTACGTTGAGCCCGACCGGTCGCTAATCGAGATCGGCCATTTGTTCGACATCTTTCACAGGCATATTGACGATTTCGATAGATTCACCCAGATGCAGATGGCAGCGGGAGACGCAATTTGTCCTGTTCCGTTCGCTACCGAGGTCACTGACGTTCTGCACGAACGTGGCTTTTCCATTCAGGACGCATCTAGATATTTCTCCATGTTCTACCAGCTCCGGCGCGCCTTCTTCTTCATAAACACCTCGTTAATCGGTCGCAGCCGCTCTATGAAGCAACTACGGCTTTCTCTGTGGCACAATGTATTCACGCACGACATGCGGCTTTACAAACGCCATCTCTGGAATCGCATGGAAGATTTCTCGACGCTGCTGCTAGGCGAAACCGGCACAGGCAAGGGCGCAGCGGCAACGGCAATCGGACGATCCGGATTTATCCCATTCGATGATAAGCGCAAATGCTTTTCCGAGAGTTTTATGAGTTCATATCTGCCGATAAACCTGTCGCAATTCCCAGAGGCGCTCATCGAGTCTGAGTTGTTCGGTCACAGGAAAGGCGCTTTCACGGGCGCAGTAGAGGCGCACAACGGAGTGTTTTCGCGGTGCAGTCCGCACGGAGCCATCTTTCTCGACGAAATCGGAGAGGTCTCGATTCCGGTCCAGATCAAGCTCCTCCAAGTTCTCCAGGAGCGCGCATTTTCGCCGGTAGGAAGCCATGAGAAGAAACGATTCGGCGGCCGCGTCATCGCCGCCACAAACCGAGCAATAGACGAACTGCGTCGAAGCGGCATCTTCCGCGACGATTTCTTCTATCGTCTCTGCTCCGATGTCATCACTGTGCCGACGCTGAGACAGCGCCTCGACGAAGACCCTGGCGAACTGGAAGATCTTCTCATGCTTACTATCAATCGGATCATCGGCGAGCCGTCGCGGGAACTTACAGATCTTGTCAGCGCCGTGATCGAGAAAGATTTGGGCCGAAGCTACCGCTGGCCTGGCAACGTGCGGGAACTGGAACAATGCGTGAGACGAGTACTCCTCACACGTGGCTACAAAGGCGACCACAAGGCGGTTGCACCAGACTTACGAGCGAAGCTGCTCAACGGAATCGAGGATGGAGCGTACAACGCCCAGGAGCTTATCTCGGACTATTGCAAACTTCTTCACAACCGCCACGGCACCTACGAAGAAGTCGCCCGCCGCACCAACCTCGACAGGCGGACGGTAAAGAAGCATGTCACCGGCGCAATCGAAACGTGATATAGCCACCGTCCTAATATCGAAAGCTTTACCATCTTCCCTATTTTGAATTCTTTTCAGCCTCAGACTTCAATGGGTCACCATGGTCTTTTCTTTTGGCGTCATTTTGCACCGGCCACGACGGAGCGTGGCCCTCCAGTAATCGGGAAAAGCCTGTTTACGTTCATTTTCATTTGGAGGGAGGACCTCCGTGGCGTCCGCAGGTCAAAACATGGTCAAAAGAAAAGACCATGAATGGGTCACTCATTCGGCGCGGCGGAGCGCGCCTCCCACATTGGAGTATGGCAATGTCAATTCCCCGGCGCTTACACACAGGAGGCCCGAAGGAGAACGGCAGAGAATGATTTCTTTTTGTAGGAGCGGGTTTATCCCGCGATTCGTGCTTAAAGGCAGTCCATCGCGGCATACGTCATTTGCTTTTCACTTCATTTGTGGCGTATTCCGCTTGGCCCTCGGCAACGGCGCGTGTTTTGGGATCTTCTTCTGCCCACTCTTGTGCGCGTTGCAAAAGCTCAGGACCACATTCCGGCCAGTCGTGCAGAGTAGCCGGGTCAAAATCCGCTCCATTAGGCCAGACCAGTGTGCAAGACTCCGGATCAAGCCGGACAGCGGCAAAGAGAGTCGGATCGCGGAGAGGACCGAACACCTCGCCGCGTAGAACGGGTAAGAAATCAATGGTCTGCTCGCAACCATCATCGAACGCGACAAGCAATGTGAACGGTCCTGCAATTTTGAACGATCTCACGCGATAAATGTGTCGTTTCATCTGCATACCTCCTAGCGAAGGGGATCAATTGCTGTCGGTTTCCGCCCAGCCTGGAGAGCATCCCAGTCGCTCATCAACTCGGTCTGATGCAATTCCACCCACGCTTCAACCAACCTCTTCTGCCTCGGTGGAAGCGTCCCTTCCAACAGTTCAATCGGAGCGATGGCATAGACAGCAATGCTGTCCTGGTAATACACATGGAAATGCGGTGCGTGATGCTGCACCGCCGTCTCGGCAAACATTCGAATCACAATTCCATAGAATCTGCTTATCTCAGGCATCGTTCAGTTCTTAACCCCCACTTTCTGTTAGCTATTTTCGGTTTCCATCCCTTCAAAGTCAAGGAGAAGAACCGCAAATAAAGGTTTTTGTGTAAACGTCGCTTCAAGCCGTTGCGATCAGACAGGAGTCTGGATGATGG
>CAZASC010000036.1:0-29042 GCA_964487695.1 uncultured Victivallales bacterium | reverse complement strand
TGGTGGAGCGGAAGAGATTCGAACTCTCGACCCCCACGTTGCGAACGTGATGCTCTACCAACTGAGCTACCGCCCCAGATAGAAAACGATCTTCCCAAAACTTCGGATTCAAGAAGCGCATGACTGTAACGGATGAACCGGAATGGATTCAAGCCTATTGTTTAAGACGTAATCAGGGCGTGGTGATGACTTTGGTGCCAATCGGTATCTTTGACCAGTCCTTGATCTCGTTGCCGTGAAATTTACGTCCGTCAGGGAATATATAAAGAACCTTGGCGCTATTGTACTCATCCCTCGAAATATCCCACGCCGATCTGTCCTTCGAGATGATATTCGCCGTGGGACTGGTATAGTGTATCATCGCTTTTTCCTGTTCGGGAGCTTTGCCGTACAGGACTTGCTCCAGATATGGATCGCCCACTACCAGCCGGCCAGCCAGGACATCCGGATCAAAAGAGGGCCGTTTCAGAAGCCCCAACTTCGCCCGTACGCCAGTCTTGGCAAAAAGCATGCCGCACCTTTTCCTTCCCCTGTGCGGTTTAGGCCACCACCTGTTTGGCCTGCCGTAGGCCACCATCGAGTGGGTCAACACACGTTCATCCGGGATGTCGTACTTTTTTTTCAGGTCGGCAAGCAGCTGTTTCAATCCGGCATACTGGGCAGGTGTAATGTCCAAGTAGTAGTTCCCCTGGACTTCAATCCCTATCGAGTAGTTGTCCATATTCATTTTTCCGTTCCACATGCTCAGTCCGCAGTGATATGCAAGTTTCTTTTTATCTATGATCTTATGAACACGCCCATCGCTGCCCACGAAAAAATTGGCTTCGCCGTTGTCAATCAGCTTTTGAAGTGACCCTTTTTCCGTGCCTTCCGTTGTGTGCAGTATGATGTAGTCTGTTCGGTCTCTCAGTGGCCGCTCGCTGTTCCTCGGACTCAGGTTCCCGAAGAAATCGAACGCCTGCACGCAACAGGTGCACATCAGGAACAGAAGAAGAAATAGAAAGTGCACCCAGGAATCGTGCCAAAATATGTTGCCTTTCATCACTCTTGCATCGTAGATTACCGGCTCTTTTAAGGCAAGAGTCCAATGCAAGATGGAAAGGAATGCGTTATGCACAAAGTCGTTCTTATAAGGCACGGAGAGAGTGTTTGGAACAAGGAAAACCGTTTCACCGGCTGGACCGATGTTGACCTGTCGGAAAAAGGAATGAAGGAAGCTGCCGATGGAGGAGAATTGCTCAAGAAGGATGGATGGACATTCGACATCGCCTACACATCCGTCTTGAAGCGTGCCATCAGGACACTTTGGACTGTCATGGACAAAATGGATCTCATGTGGATTCCTGTGATCCGGTCATGGCGTTTGAACGAGCGGCACTATGGCGCACTACAGGGCCTGAATAAATCTGAAATGGCAACCAAATATGGCGACGAGCAGGTGCTGATATGGCGGCGCAGCTACGATATTCGCCCGCCTGACATTGATACAAGCGACGAGCGCTATCCAGGCAAAGATCCGCGCTACGCCTCGCTGGACAAGAAGGATATCCCCGCCGCAGAATGCTTGAAGGACACCGTGGCGCGATTCCTTCCTTTGTGGCACGAGACCATCGCACCAACGATCAAGTCAGGAAAAAGGGTTATCATCGCCGCTCACGGCAACAGTTTGAGAGCGCTGGTCAAATATCTCGACAATATTCCGGAGGCAGAAATCGTTGGTCTGAACATTCCAACCGGCATTCCACTCGTGTACGAATTGGACAAGGATCTAAAGCCGATCAAGCACTATTACCTTGGCGATCCAGAAGCCATCGCCAAAGCCCAACAGGCGGTCGCCAATCAGGGAAAAGCAAAGAAGTAAGGGAAGCCAGAGAAATACACAATATTCAACACTCAATTCTCAATGTTCAAGTGGGAATGCAATGCTCTCGTTTCCCTCCACTTGAGTATTGAGTGTTGAATGTTGTGTATTGAATATTCGCGTAATCAGACAGTCAAGAGCACTCTTCAGGCTATTGCTTCTTCTTTAACGTCACTTTGCCTGGTACGTATTCCAGTTTAACGTTTGAGTGTGGGGCGGTATTAATCCAAAACAGCACTTCCAAAACCGACATATTAGTAAATGCGCATGTCAAACTATGATCCGACCAAGCCTTCAAACCACCATCGAGAACGAACACTACATTACTGGCATCTGCGGAAACCGCATACACCTTGTTCGCGTCCTCGGCAAACGCGAAAATATCGGGTTCTATGGCCTGCATGAACCTCACTTAACCACCTATCTCGGTTGAATAAAGTAACGCCATAGTGTTGTTGGAATATGCTTGAACCTGAGCATCTGTCAGAAAATGTCCGTTAGTGACGGCAGCCGGGGGCACCAGCCAAGACCTGCCCAACCAGCAATACGGTGACCATTCCCGCGAACAAGAAAACTATTTTACGCGCTCTCTTCATGTGGTCCTCCCATGCGCACATTATTCCACTCCACGCTATCGCATCTTGCACAAAATGTAGTTCATCACAACTTTCACCGATTCCGCCACGGTCATGCCTGTGGTGTTGATTGTGAGTTCGGGATGTTCTGGCTCCTCGTAAGGATCGCTTATGCCGGTAAAATTCGCGATTTCGCCGCTTCGCGCCTTCTTGTACAGTCCCTTCGGATCGCGCCGCTCACATTCCACCAGTGGTGTCGAAACGTGTATTTCGATGAAGTTTTTGCAGAGCTGCCGGACAAGCGCCCGCGCTGTTCTGTACGGCGAGATGAATGACGCTACGACAACGACGCCGTGCTTCTCCAGCATCCCGGCAAGATAGCCGACTCTTTGAAGGTGCTCATTTCGCGCGTCTTTAGTGAAACCTGTGTTCGGAAAGATGCCTCGCATCGTATCGCCGTCAAGATACTCCACATCGGCGCCGAGTTTCTTCAACTCATTAGCAACCTTTTCCGCGATGGTGCTCTTTCCTGAACCTGACAAGCCGGTGAACCAAAGTACGGCCGGTTTGATCGTCCTGCCCACTGCACTTCGCGGAGACTGAGCCACGCGCTCTATCTTTAGTGCTGTCAGTTTCATTTCACAATCAATCCGAACGCCATGAATATCAGGTGGTTTACCCCGAGCGAATATGAGCTGGATATCGTGTCGTCCAGCGCAATGCCCAGTCCGCCCGGCAGCCTCTGCACCTGCCACGCCGGCGGCGGCTTGATAATATCGAGAACCCGATTGACGACGAAGCCGACTGCAAGCAGCCATGGGTGCTCCATCCATGGCAAGCCGACCATGCAGATTGGAAAAGTGAGATACTCGTCGGCGACGATTCTGCCGTCGTCTTTTGTCCCGTAATATTTCTCCCCGACATCACAAATAGGAATCGCCATTAACGCCAGCATGACTGCAATCACGGCCTGCCATTCCCAGGTGATACGCGCAAGTCCGAGCCCAATGACTATTGCAACGCCTGGAAGCGAGCCGACCGTTCCGGAAGCAACCGGACTGAACCCAAGCCCGAATCCGTTAGCAAACAATAGAACTATTTTTCTCACGCGCGTCGCCTCTTTCTATGCCACAAACCGATACTTGAGGATGCACCACACTGCGCGCACGCCGTCGCGCCAGGTGATCTTTTTTCCCTCGGCATATCCGCGTCCATAGTATGCCACCGGCACTTCGTAAATTCTCCATTTCTTCCCATGGGCAACCTTTGCTGTCACCTCAATCTCAAATCCGAACCTGTCTTCTTCAAGCTCAATATCGTCAAGCACCTCTTTCTTGAACATCTTATAACAGACCTCGACATCGGTCAGATTAAGATCGGTCATCATATTTGACAATATCGTGAGGAAGCGATTCCCCAACGAATGCCAGAAGAACACAACGCGATGCGGGCCTCCTCCCAGAAAACGAGACCCATAGACGACGTCGGCGTGTCCATCGAGAATCGGGCCCAACAAAGCGCGATAGTCTTTGGGATCGTACTCCAGATCGGCATCTTGAACTACAACGATGTCGCCGGTAGCCGCCTTGAAACCGCTCCGCAGAGCCGCGCCCTTGCCGCGATTCTTATCGTGGAAGACAAACTTCCATTCAGAATCTTTGTCCCGCAGCTTCCGCAGAATATCCCTGCTGCCATCCGTGGAGCAATCGTCCACGATGACCAGTTCCTTCTCGATCCCGGCGTCTACCGAGGCCACACTACGAATTATCTCTTCAACTGTCGCAGCCTCGTTATACACGGGCATTACAATAGACAACTTCATAATGAGACATAGTAACGGAAAGTGACTGTGCCCGGCAAGTTTCTTGGTGAACCGTATTTTGCATGGTTTCGCGGTTGAGAATAGTGTACTATCAGTCACTAAATTGAAAAGGGATCGCGATGTTTAAAGCTTCATATAAGATTGCAAGAATAATGGGGATTCCCATCAAATTGCATATCTCGCTCATTATACTGCTTGTTATGCTGGTTCAGGACATTGGGATAATAAACGGCCCCATGATTGCAGCTGGATTGCTGATAAGCATTGTCCTGCATGAACTTGGACATTCGTTTGTAGCCATCAGGAAGGGATGTCGGGTTCGCGAGATTACGCTCATGTTCATGGGTGGAGCCGCCGTAATGGAGCAGATGCCAAGGAAGCCCTTCGATGAATTCCTGATGGCGATAGCAGGACCCGCGGTCAGCCTCGTTCTCGGAGTTGCCGGAATCGGTTTGGGATATTATCTGCCCACATCCATTTCCTCCATCTTTGGTCTTAACATTATCGAATCGTTGGGGGCCATCAACCTATCATTGCTCGTATTCAATCTGCTTCCGTCATTCCCAATGGATGGCGGTCGCGTTCTACGGGCCGCTCTGACTCCAAAGCTCGGACGACTTAAAGCGACGCTTATAGCCGCCCGCATGGGGCAAGTCATGGCGATCGGTTTTGGAATTATTGGGCTAGTCGGTATTCCTGGCATTCTGGCCGGACACAACTGGACGCTGGTTGTCATTGCATTCTTCATTTTCGCTGCGGCCGGGAGCGAGTATCAGGTGGTGCTTGTGCAAGAAACGGCAAGGCAGCGGCAACAACAGGGATTCAGTATGTGGCCACCATTCTCTGAGGAGCCGCCCCCGCTTCCGCCGAATCGCGCCGGCGTTGACAAGGTGATAATAAGTCCACCGCCATACGAAAAGCAAAAGCGCGGGACAAAAGCCGACATCCGGTCTTCCGAAGACGCCGATCCGTTCCGAGATATGTTTGGACAATCATAATGCTTAGTCATATTCTGGGGTCACATCGAAAGGACGAATCTATGAAGAACATACTATCCATAGATGATGAGCCCACCATGCTCAGGTGTCTGTCGAAAGCTCTAACCATGCGCGGTTATAACCTTGAAGTGACCACCGACCCGGAAGAAGGACTCAACATTCTAAAAACAAGAGACGACATCTGCCTGGCATTGCTTGATATTAAAATGCCAGGCAAAAACGGTTTCGAGATATACAGGGAATTGAAGCAAGTCCGAACCATGCCAGTGCTGTTCGTTACCGGCCATGCCGACTCTTTCAATACGGGCTCTGACGAGGTCGTCGAAATGTGGAGGAACGACTTTGCCGACGGATCCACCGATATAATTTACAAGCCATTTGACCTCGCCACCCTGTTTGAGAAAGTCGAAGGCCTGATTGGAGAACCGACATGAAGAAACTGTTGTCCATTGACGACGAACCAATGATGCTCAAGTGTCTTTCGAGAGCTTTGAAAGGCAAAGGCTACGATCTGCTGGTCACCACGGACCCTGAAGAAGGACTGGAGATACTCAGGCGGCAGGACGATATCTGCCTTGCATTGCTGGACGTCAAGATGCCAAAGAAGAATGGATTCGAGATATACAGGGAGCTGAAACAATTCAGGAATATTCCAGTCCTTTTCGTTACCGCATACCCGCGCGCATTCACGGCCAAATCTGATGATGTCGTTGAAATGTGGCGGGACGAGTTTGCCGACGGCACCACAGATATAATTTACAAGCCATTCGATCTTCCAGCGCTCTTTGAGAAGGTGGAAGGGTTGATCGGCACAGCATGCGAGTCAGGGGAGACACAATGAACGCTATAATTAGCGATTTGGATATCAATCGGCATATCCGCAGAGTACTTGTTAAACACTGGATTGATCTCGGCAAGCTGTCCATTCGGACCACGAAAGGGAGAGTGGCAATTCGCGGCTACCTTGACAGAATCTCCGGGTCGCAGGAGAGACTGTCGTCGCCGGTGGTTGACGGAATGTTCAATGATATTGAGCGGATTAACGGTGTCGAGAGAATGCAGGTTGATCTGGCCAACTGGGTAAACAGCGAAGGCAAATGGCTGCTCCTTGACAGAGGCAAGAATCTGGCGAAAAGCGATGCACAAACGTCAGACATTCGACAGACATCGTACGATCTATAGCACGGATGCTAAACTACCGTCTCGCCCTGAACCGTTTGATCAAGGCGTTTGTCGAGCTGTCATGGGCTAGTGCCGGTTCCGACTTGGCCTTGATCTCATCCAGCACCTTTCCAGCAAGGACCTTGCCGAGTTGAACGCCCCACTGATCGAAGGAATACACATCCCAGATGACGCCCTGCACAAATACTTTGTGCTCATATAGCGCGGTAAGTGCGCCGAGGATTTTTGGCGTTATTTCGTCGGCCATGATCGTGTTTGTCGGGCGGTTCCCCTCGAACGTTTTGTGCGGCACCAATTTGGCGGGAGTGCCGTCGGCGGCCACTTCCTCAGAAGTCTTGCCAAATGCCAGCGCTTCCGTCTGCGCAAAGAAGTTCGACATCAACTTGTCGTGATGATCGCCTACCGGATTGCGCGACTTGCAGAAGCCGATAAAGTCCGCCGGGATCAGTTTCGTGCCCTGGTGGATCAGCTGATAGAAAGCATGCTGTCCGTTCGTGCCCGGTTCGCCCCATATGACAGGTCCGGTCTGATACGCAACTTTCTTGCCGGATTTAGTGATGTATTTGCCGTTACTTTCCATGTCCAACTGCTGAAGATGCGCCGCGAACCGGTGCATGTACTGGTCGTACGGCAGGATCGCATGAGTTCCACAGTCGAAGAAGTTGTTGTACCAGACGCCAAGAAGCCCGAGAATGACGGGCATGTTCTTCTCGAAAGGCGATTCCGCAAAATGCCGGTCCATGGCGTGGCAGCCCTCGAGCAATGCGATGAAATTCTGCGGGCCGATTCCAACCATCAAGGGCAACCCGATCGCAGAACATAACGAATACCGGCCACCGACCCAGTCCCAGAATTCGAACATGTTGTTCGTGTCTATACCGAACTTTGCAACTTCCTGCGCATTCGTCGAGACCGCCACAAAATGCTTTGCAACTGCGGCACGGTCCTTCACTTTTGCCAAAGTCCATTCGCGCGCCGTGCCAGCATTAGTCATCGTCTCCTGCGTCGTGAATGTCTTCGACGCCACAATAAAAAGTGTCTCTTCCGGATCCATTCCGCGGGTCGTCTCGGCGAAATGCGTCCCGTCAACATTCGAAACAAACCGGACGACCAGATTCCTGTCGCTGAACGATTTCAAGGCTTCATATGCCATCGCAGGGCCGAGATCCGACCCGCCAATGCCAAGATTGACGACATTACGGATCGGCTTGCCGCTGTGGCCGCGCCATTCGCCGGAACGCACCTTATCGGCAAAACGCGCCATCTTCTCCAAAACGGCATTCACGTCGGGCATGACATCGCGTCCATCAACGTAGATCGGCGTTGACGCGCGATTGCGGAGGGCAATATGCAGAACCGCGCGATTCTCGGTTTCGTTGATCGGCTTGCCTGCGAACATATCGTCAATATTCCGGCGTAATTCACAAGCCTTCGCGAGCGCAAGAAGCTTCTTCAGCGTCGCGCCGGTGATTCTATTCTTCGAGTAGTCGAGGTAAAGGCCAACCGCGTCCAGCGCCATCTTTTCCGCCCTGGTCGCGTCTTTTTTGAAAAGCGTCCGGAGATGAACGTCTTTCATTTCCTTGTAATGGGCCGCGAGGGCTTTCCATTCCGGCATGCTTGTAAGGCTTTTCAGTTGCGTATTCTTTGTCATTTCAAAGCCTTACTTCTGGTCGGGTTTCTGATTCTGCCCGATGAGCGCCACGAGAATAGCCAGCAAAAGAATGGTGTTCGCGCCAAGAACAACAGTCTTGGCCATGAACCCGAATACTGTCGGACCGTGAATAAACCTGCTGATTACGCAATACACAAAAAGAAACGTTCCAACACAGCTCAACAGACAGGATAACTTCTTCATCACTATTCCCTCCTGACAACAGTTTGCTTTGCCTTTGCAACCTACGGCCCGTAACTGTGCTGCTATTGACGCTTGCTGTCAAGCATGACGGATGTCACTTTCAAGCGCCTTTTTGTCTGTCGTCTTGCATGGAGCCGGCGCGCCCTCGCGCCGGTAGTCTCACCGGGACGAGGGCGTCCCGGCTCCAAGATTGAACTGAATCGTTCCTGGTTAGGCGAGGAGACGACATCTTACGCTCGCTCTCTTCTCGCTGCGAAATGACGGGGATCGCCCCACTCGTTGAGGCCAATGCGACGACCAACAGAGCGAACCCGCCCTGCGAGACATGCGGCGCACTCGGCGCGGTCTTCTTCAATGCACGGCTTGTTGGGATAAAGCAGGTAATCCTTCCTGTGTTCCGAAGGCGTCAGTTGCGGCATCAGGACGTTGGCGCCATATCGCAACCCCTGCTCGCGCCCGATCGCATGCATTGCCTGCAATGCGGTCGTGGCCGCAATGTTCACGTCTTTCAGAAACAGCCGCGCAGTCGCGATCATAAGCAGACTGAGCTGGTATTTTCGTTTGTCGTCGATCCCATCATTTCTTGCGTCTTTCCCCAGAGGCGTAGCGGGATGAGGCAAATATGGCCCCATGCCGATCATGTCAATGTCATGTTCCCTGAAGAATATGATGTCGTCGGCAAGCATTTCAATAGACTGGCCGGGCAGACCGATCATGACTCCGGTCCCCACTTGATACCCGATCTCCTTGAGCGAACTCAAACACGCCAGTCGACTTTCAATTCGCTGCGCGACCGGATGAATCCTGGAAAACAATTCGCGGTTTGTCGTCTCGATGCGCAATAAATATCTGTGCGCGCCTGCCCTGAAAAACCTGCGGTAAGTCTCCGGCAACTGCTCGCCAACGCACAGCGTGATCCCCACCCCGCCAGGCAGCGCCGATGAAACCGTCTCGGCCTTGATCCGCCGCACCGTGCGCTCCACAAGCGCGACAAATTCCTCATCCTTTCGCTCGCCCGATTGCAGAACCACCGACCCGTATCCCTGCGCAGCGCACCATTTTGCCGCCTCGACAATCCTGTCAGCAGTCAACGTGTAACGCGCCACAGACTCGTTGCTTTTGCGGATGCCGCAATAGCAACAGTCCATCGCACAGACATTCGAGAATTCGACGAGGCCGCGCCAATAGACGACATCTCCGCAATGCCTCAACGTCGTCCGTTCGGCTGCTGAGCGAATCGCCTCTATCTCCTCGGGCGCAGTCGCCGACAGCAGGGCGATTATCCCAGCCTTATCGATGTCCCTGCCGTCGAGTAGCTCACCGATCACGGTCATGCCTCACCGCCCTTCATGCGCCTGACAACCTCCAGTGCGAACGGAAACGGTTGCAACGCGCGCTCGAGTATCCCAAGCGAATGCGCGATGGCGAGCCCATAATTCGTAATCGGAACATTCGCTTCACGGCAGCGTATTATCCTGCCCAGCATCTCGCGCCTGTTCCACATGCATGCCCCGCAATGAATCACGAGACTGAACGGTGATAAGTCCTTTGGAAAATCGTGCCCCTGGACATGCTCGAATTCCAGCTTGCCGCCGACATAGTTTGTCAGCCAGCGCGGAATCTTTACCCGACCAATATCCTCGCCTATGGGATGGTGCGAACATGCCTCGGCCATCAGCACGCGATCTCCCGGCTTCAGGCTGTCGGCTGCGATCGCACCGCGCGCCAGTTCGGTCAGGTCACCCTGGAACCGCGCGAACAATATCGAGAACGAGGTCAGCGGAACTTCTGGCGGCGCGTCGCCAACGACCTTCAGAAATGCCTGCGAATCGGTGACGATAAGCGCGGGCGGCGACCTCATCTGCTTCAACGCTTCGCGCAATTCCCGTTCCTTGACGACAAGACAAAATGCATCGTGGTCCAACGCATCGCGTATGCTCTGCACCTGCGGGTTGATCAGACGCCCCTTCGGCGCCTCCTTGTCTATCGGCACGACAAGCACGACGAATTGACCCGGCATTATCAGATCGCCCAGCACGCTTCTGTTTATCAAATCATCGGGCGCTTTCGCCAGCAAGGCTTCGCGCAGTTCGGTCATTCCTGCGCCAGTCACCGCCGATGTTTCGACAACTGCCACCTGCCTGCGGGCGAGAGCCGCGAGAACGTCTTTGTCAGGGCCGATCCGATCTGTCTTATTGAAAGCAACCAGCACCGGTATTTTGCGTCTAGCCGCATCGGCGAGCAGCGATTCCTCAAAACTTCCCCAATCCGATCCACACACAACGACGATCGCGACATCGGCGCGATCGAACACCTGCCGCGTCTTTTCAACGCGCATTTCGCCCAGCGCTCCGATGTCGTCTATTCCGGCTGTGTCGATGAACAGCACTGGGCCGAGCGGCAGCATTTCCATCGGCTTTTCGACCGGATCGGTCGTTGTGCCGGGCACATCCGAAACGATGGAAACCTGCTGTCGAGTCAGGGCGTTGAGCAGGCTCGATTTTCCAACATTGCGTCTGCCGAACAACGCTACGTGCGTCCGATAGGTCTTTGAAGTTGCCTGCATCATTGATCGGTCCTCCTGTCGCGCAGCGGCGCGCCGAGCCTGCAAACTGCCTCCGGCGAAACCAGGCGATCGAACTCCTCGCCCGTCACAAAACCGCCCGTCACCGCGGCTTGCCTGACCGAAATCCCTTCTTTCTTCGCCGACATCGCTACCTGCATGGCTTTGCCATGTCCGATCGCAGGAATGAGCGCCGTGGCTAGCGCTGTCGCCGACTCTACGGAACGCCGGCATCTCTCCTCGTTCGCCTCGATCCCATCAATGCAACGTTCACGGAGCGCGTCGCATGCATTGCGCAGATAATCCAGATTCTGAAGCAAAGCGTGGGCTATGACCGGCATGAACTGGTTCAATTCGAGGTTACCGGCAGATGCCGCCGCCGCAATCGCGGTGTCGTTGCTCATGACCATGATGCCAGCCTGCGCGACGGCCTCGGGTATGACCGGATTCACCTTGCCCGGCATTATGGATGAACCCGCCTGTACCGCAGGCAGCGTGATTTCGCCAAAACCCGCGTCAGGCCCGCTCGCCATAAGCCGCAAATCGTTGGAAATCTTGACCAGCGATACGGCAAGCGCCTTCAGGATGCCCGAGACCTCGACAAACACATCGGCGTTTTGGGTGGTGTCGGTCATGTTCTCGCCGCGCGCGAAACCGATGCCGGTCAGATCGCGCAATTCATCCGCAACACGGAAGATGAATTCCCTCGGCGCTCCAAGCCCGCTCCCGATCGCAGTGCCGCCGAGATTGACTACGCGCAGCCTCTCCTCGCATTTGCTGATCCGCCAGCGATCACGGTTGATTGCTTCCGCGAATGCGCCCATCGTGCGACCCAACGTTATCAGAACGGCATCCTGCAGTTCTGTCCGCGCCATCTTTACGACGTGCGCAAATTCCTTCTCTTTCCGTTGAAAAGCCTCCTGCAATTCCACAACGCTTTTCTCGAGGCATCGAAGCATCGTGATCGCGGCAAGCTTGAGTGCCGTCGGATATGTGTCATTGGTGGACTGATGCAGATTGATGTCGTCGAGCGGTGACACAATAGCATACGAGCCGTGCGACTGCCCGAGAATTTCAAGCGCGCGATTGGCCAGCACCTCATTCACATTCATGTTCGTGGATGTGCCTGCCCCGCCCTGCAGGCTGTCAACCACGACGTGCGCTCCCCATTCCCCGCCTGCCATCTCGAGGCAGGCCTGTTCGATGGCATCCGCTTTTGCACTCTCTTTCCACATGCCGATCGCACGGTTCGTCTTCGCGCAGGCTTCTTTCACAACCCCGTATGCTTTGACCAGTTCCCGGTGAACCGGCGCGCCTGCGATGCGGAAGTTCTCCATGGCGCGCAGTGTGTGAATTCCGTAAAGGCAGGAGGCCGGCAGTTGACGTGTGCCGAGATCGTCGCTCTCAGTCCGAACCGCGGGGGTTGCAGCATTATTTCCTTCAACAGAGCACATCGCGGTTTCCTTTCCGCACCTGTTCCACCAGCGCATTCGTTCGAGTTCGCGCCGACTGGGACATTTCGTGCACAAAAACATCGATACAGCGCTCGCCAACAGCGCGGGTTTCAGGAGAGGCATAATCAAGCAGGTATTCCATGAACGTTGAAACCGCGTTGGGATCGCAATGCGCTTTGATATCGCCGGGTTTGGCCAAATCCATGAAATCGGCCCCGGTCCGACCGAGCCGGTAGCAACCGGTACAGAAGGACGGGATGTAGCCCTGCTCACAAATTGAACGAATGACTTCGTCCAGTGACCGCGTGTCACCAAGCGCGAACTGCTGCTCGTCCGCACGATTAGCCTCGGTCTCGCCGTATCCGCCCGGATTGGTGCGGGAACCGGCGCTGATCTGGGATACGCCAAGTGCAAAGAGATCATTGCGCATGGCCGACTTTTCACGCGTACTCAAAATGATCCCTGTGTATGGCACTGCAAGGCGCAGGATGGCGACAAGCCGTTTGAAATCGCGATCGGACACGGGATGCGGGACTTCGTTGGCAGCAGGCGCGTTCTGTGCCGACTCGATACGCGGCACACTTATCGTGTGCGGACCTGTGCCGAACGTGCTGTCGAGATGCCGCGCATGTGCGAGCATAGCCAGAACTTCGTAGCGAAAATCGTGAAGCCCCAGGAGCGCGCCGATACCAACGTCGTTCAGTCCGGCTTCAAGAGCCCGGTCCATGGCATAGAGCCGTTTGGCGAAATCCTTCTTTGGCCCGGATGGATGCATGTGCGCATAAGTCTCTCGATTGTAGGTCTCCTGAAACAACACATACGTACCGATGCCGGCCGTCTTAAGGCGTTTGAACTCAAGTGTAGAGAGCGGAGCGATCTCCACATTAATCCGGCGAATTTCGCCGCGGCCATCTGCGGTCTTTACGCTGTAAGCCGTTTCAATGGCCTCGATCAAATAGTCAAGGGGCGAGCGAACAAGATCCTCCCCGGCAAGCATCAGTATCCGCTTATGGCCCTGGCGCTCCAGCAACTCGATCTCATGACGGAGTTCGTCCATCGTCAACGCGCGGCGTTTCATGGACTTATTGTCCCGCCGAAAGCCGCAATACAGGCAGTTGTTCGAGCAATGATTAGAGAGATAAACCGGAGCAAACAAGACCAGTCGCCGCCCGTAGATCGAATGCTTCACCCGTCTTGCCGCATCAAACAGCCGTTCCGTGGCATCCGGGTCGTCGGCGTTGAGCAGAATGGCTGCCTCGGCAGGCTCCAGGCCCTTTCCTTCCAGTGCTTTGTCGATCACGGCATTCACCGCCATGGAATCATTCCCATTTGCGGTCGCCAGCAGCCTATCGATTCCTGCCTCGTCAATGAATGTAGTCTGTATATCGTTCACAATGTCTCCCTATTTCAACAGATCACCGGCTCACACCAGATTTGACCGTCACCCCCTTCACCGCGCCCAGCCTGCCTGTGAGCGCACCAAGTTCGTCCGTTGTGGCGTCAACGACGAGCGTGATGACACATACGTTTCTCGCGTGATATGGAATGCCGGTCCGGGCAATTATGATATCGCCGAAATCGGAAAGGATATTATTTACAGTTGCCGCAGACTTGCTGCGGTCACTCACGATGATGCCGACAAAACCAACCCGCTTTTCCATGACAACCTCCTGGTGTTAGAAGCCTGCCTGAAAGGGTGTGTGCCGGAAGACGTTTGACAGTCAATGAATATGCCCGTCAGAAGTTCTCGCCGGCCCTTGAGTTCAGTCATTCACCTTACCTCAGGCACGACTCGTTCTTAACAATACCCTATATTCGTCAAATTATTAACGAATAGTCAACAGCAAACCTAAGCGATATACGATCACGCGAGAAGACTCTGGCCCTCGACCAATCGACGCAGCAGGCCGGGCCGCGAAGCCAGTTCGGCATATGTGCCGTCCTGCACGATGCGACCATCCTGCAACACAAGTATCCGGTCGCAATTTTTGACTGTAGCAAGCCTGTGCGCAATAAAGATGGCCGTGCGGTCGCGCAGTTCGCGCTCCAACGTATCCTGAATCAGTTTTTCGCTCAGCGTATCGAGCGAACTAGTCGCTTCGTCGAAGATCACAAAACCAGGCTGCGCGAGCACGGCGCGTGCAATGGCAATGCGCTGACGCTGACCGCCCGATAACGAGAACCCACCTTCTCCGACGAGCTCGTCCAATTTGTGCGGCAATACTTTCACGAATTCCCAGGCATTGGCTCGCTCACAGGCTTCGATAAGCTCCGCGTCCGTAGCATCGGGGCGCGCAACGCGAACATTGTCGCGTATCTGGGCACGGAAGATGAACGGGTCCTGCGGCACGACCCCAAAGACATGCCTGAGTTCACTCCCGTTCAAACTGCGCAGATTCACTCCTCCCAATGTTATCCTTCCTTCCTGCGGATCATAGAGCCGCAGCACAAGCTGGGAGAGTGTGGTCTTGCCTGCGCCGGATGGCCCAACCAATGCGATTCGCTGGCCAAACGGGATGGTCAGGCATATATCGTACAGCACCGGCACTCCGACATCACCGTAGGAGAACGTGACATGATCGAAAACAATGTCGCCGGTTCGCGGAACGGCGAGTACCGGCCCAACAGGATCGGGTGTCGTGCTGGCGGTCTTGAGCACGGTGCCGATGCGCTGAATGGATGCCTGTGCGCCGCCCCACATGGTAACTGCTGTGAAGATGAGCGAGAGCGGCGTGGTGAGGCCGCCAAATGCGGTGAGATACGCGGCAACAACACCTTCATCCACATGACCGCCGATATAACGCCAGGTGGCCACGATAATGAGCAGCGCGTAGGCCAGATAAGTAGTGGCCTCCTGTCTCATCCACTGCATGTGGGTGCGGATATCACGGTCGTAACTCTTTTGCCAGAGCAGGAACGCATCGCGCTCAAAATCCTTCTCCACCTGTTTTTCCATCCCATATATTTTGACAGCCCTAGATCCGTGAAGAATGTCGGCCACATGCCCCGATACGCTGCTTTCGGTTTCCTGAAAGTCCCTGTGCAGCTCGCGAATCTTCTCTCTCGAACTGCGCATGACCAATACGCTTGTAAATGCCGTAATGAACAAAACCCCGGTAAGGAACGGATCCCATATCCCGACCAGAACCAGCGTGCTGATGATTGTGAATACTGCACCCGCGACATGCATCGAGGTGTGCTGGTAGAACGACATTATTGTCGCCAGCGGTGAGCCAAAAAGATAGTTGAACAGCTCGCCTGATGGGTGCTCGCCGTGAAAACGCAGACATAGATGATTGACATGGCGAAAAAAGAAGTCGCGAAGCACAAACACCATGCGCTCGCGGACTGCCGTGAATATCCGGTAGCCGAGATGCCAGACAATCATACGTCCGACGTTCGAGACAACGAGGTAGGTAACCGCCAGGATCACAACACGCACCATTCGCTGACGCGGAGTGTAACCCGGCGCTTTTAGGACATCGCTGATCAGCCACTTGGGCATGAGATTCTGAAACGTTATGGCAAGCCCGTGAATGCAATTCAAAGCAATAGCGCCCAGCAACCACAATCGCCACGGCCTCATAAGCGGCCACACCATGCGCCTGGCCGAAGTTGGCCCCGCCTTATTCGTGACCTCCGCCAATCCCCTGGATGCGGCCTCCATTGGTTCCGAATAGATCATATTCTTCATAAAGATATTTTTCACCTCGCTGCATTCCAATCCACATGCAGACGCGCAATTGATGTCATCAGATGGGAGGCTTAATCATCAGGTCAACACTCACTTCTAATCTCTGATGCCTGAACTGTGAGTCGAAACTTACATTCACTTCCCAGAAAGCGCTTCGATCAGTCGCTTGAGCTTTTCTATTTCGTGCTCGTACTCCTGCTGACGGGCTTTCTGCTGGTCAACCACTTCCCTGGGGGCTTTGTTTACGAAATTGGCGTTCGCGAGCTTGGTTTTGACCCGTTCAAGATCTTGAACGATCTTTTCCACCTGAGCCGAGAGTCTGGTGCGCTCAGCCTCGACGTCAATCAGGCCCTCAAGCGGCAGATAAATTGTTCCCAATTTGCTCAAGCCCGACGGCGTCGCCTTTGGCGGCATGTAGTCTGCATCAATAACCAGTGGATCAGCTTTGAGAAGAGATTTCAGCGATTCACTATCGGCCAGCAATAACGCGGCTATCTTGTCATCGTGCGGTTTGACGATGTATTTAACTTTTTTGAGAGGGGCAATGTCATAGTCCGATTTCAGGGTCCGCCCGACACGGATCAATTCATGCTTCTCGTCAACATACGCGACGCATTCGTCCGTGATCCCCCACTCCTGCAACATTTTCGAGGGGACGGCCTCCGGCCATTTCGCGAGCATTATAAATTCAGAGCCGCTGCCATATCCCATCGCATGCCATAATTCCTCGGTAACGAAGGGCATGAACGGATGAACAAGCCGCAATGAACTCGAGAAAACGTAGTGCATTATCGCAAGCACTTGCTGGCGATGCACGGTATGCTCGCCATAGAGAATGTCTTTGGCATATTCGACATACCAGTCGCAGAATTGGTGCCAGATGAACTCATAAAGCGCATGGGCCGCATCGTTGAAACGGAATTTCGTGAGGTTCTCATCGCAAAGCTGAATGGCCTGCTGCAATCTCGCTATCAGATGCTTGTCGTCCGCGCTGAGAAGTTTGGGATCGAGTATCGCATCCTTCAAGCCGCCTTTTGCCGTCCCGGACTTCTTTTCGCCGTCGGCTCCGCTCTCGCCATGCATCTGCATGAATCGGGCTACATTCCAAAGCTTGGTGCCGAAATTCCTGCCTATTTCGAACTTCTCGCTCGATACGTAAACATCCTGGCCAGTAGCGGTGATCATCATGAGGCTGAACCGCAAAGCGTCGGCACTGAACTCGTCAATGATCGTGAGAGGATCAATAGAGTTGCCGAGACTCTTGCTCATCTTCCGTCCCTTGTCGTCGCGGACCGTGCCGTGGATGTAAACCTTTCTAAAAGGCACGTCGTGCATGAATTCGAAGCCGGCCATGATCATCCGCGCCACCCAGAAGAATATAATCTCCGATGCCGTGACCATGTCCCTCGTCGGATAGTAAAACGCCAGATCGTTGTTAGCATGAGGCCAGCCGAACGTGCTGAACGGCCAGAGCCAGGACGAAAACCACGTATCGAGCACGTCCTCGTCCTGACGAATCTTGACCGACTCGCATTTTGGACAGGTCGTTGGCTGCCCCTTGGTGGCCCATTCCTTGCCGCAGCCATCACAATAAAAGACCGGAATTCTATGTCCCCACCAGATCTGGCGCGAGATGCACCAGTCCCGGATATTCTCCATCCAATCGAGATAAACCTTGTTCCATCGCTCAGGCACGAACTCGATCCTACTGTCCCTGACAGCCTTGATGGCCGGCTCCGCAAGCGGCTTCATCTTCACGAACCACTGCAATGACAGGCGCGGCTCCACAACTGTTTGACAGCGATAGCAATGCCCCACAGCGTGCTGGTGATCTTCGATCTTTTCGATCAGGCCAAGCTCCTCCAGATCGACCAGTATTTTCTTGCGGCATTCAGCCCGATCCATTCCTTTGTAAGGGCCGGCCTCCTCGTTCATCGTGCCGTCGCCATTCATCACGTTGATTTGCGCCAGGTTGTGACGAAGCCCCATGTTGAAATCGTTGGGATCGTGAGCAGGCGTTACCTTGACGACGCCAGTCCCAAACTTCGGATCCACAAAATCGTCCTTTATCACGACAATCTCGCGGCCCAGCACCGGCAGGACAACTTTCTTCCCGACGAGCCAGCTATAACGCTCGTCGGCGGGGTTAATCGCCACGGCCGTATCGCCAAGCAGTGTCTCAGGCCGTGTTGTCGCGACGACGATGTACTTCTTCTCCGCCGTTGCGGCGTCCTTGACTTCATATCGTATATGATAAAGCTTGCCGTTCGTATCGACATGTTCGCTTTCTTCGTCCGAAAGCGCGGTGTGACAACGCGGGCACCAGTTGATTATGTAGTTGCCCCGGTAAATCAAGCCTTTGTCGTACAGCCGCACAAACACTTCGGCGACGGCGTCGCTCAGCCCTTCGTCCATAGTGAAGCGTTCGCGCTGCCAGTCGCAGGACGCGCCGAGCCGCTTGAGTTGACCTATGATTGTGCTCCCGTACTGCTCTTTCCATTCCCAGACGCGCTTGATGAAAGTTTCGCGGCCAACATCCTGCCGAGTCTTGCCCTCTTTCTTGAGCGCCCGTTCGACAACATTCTGAGTTGCGATGCCGGCATGGTCCGTGCCAGGTATCCACACCACGTTTTTTCCCTGCATCCGGTGCCAGCGGACAAGAATATCCTGGATCGTGTTGTTGAGAGCGTGGCCCATATGCAGAATGCCGGTGACATTAGGCGGCGGAATCACCACGCTATAAGGCACGCCCGAATGACTGGACTCGTTATGAAAGACTTTGTGCTCCAGCCAGGCAGCATACCATTTTTCTTCTATTTTTTTAGGATCGTATGTTTTTTCCATAGGTTTCTGTTACCACGTTTTGTTATTCATCTAGTCTAAGAATGACATCTGTACATGACCTAGTTGAACCGCAGATTGCCGAATTCTGAACCGCAGAATATCGAAGTAACAGCGGCTCCGCGAAGCGTCGCCATCCCATAGCTTTCTTGATCGCAGGATACTTTTGTTGGAGGGCGCCTCCAAGTCAAAAGCTCTTTCCTTCTTTATTCGGACCTCATCATTCGTCAATCTGCGGTTTCCCAGAAGCGAATATGCCTACGGCATGACTATTGGTTACCCCGTCTTACCTGCCTTCTTCACGGCGCGCTCTCCGCCATTTCTCCGCCGTTCCTCGTCCTTGAATAGCTTGTACTCGACGCTGTCCACGAGGGCTTCCCATGATGCTTCTATCACGTTGCCGGAAACGCCGACTGTTCCCCACGATTCCTCGCCGTCGCTCGATTCAATGATAACGCGGGTCTTGGCCGCCGTGGCTTCTTTCGGATCCAGAATACTCACCCTGAAATCGGTAAGCATCACCTTTGCGATTTCCGGATAGAATCTTAGCAAAGCTTTGCGAAGGGCGCTGTCGAGGGCGTTCACTGGACCGTCGCCTTCCGCGACCGTCTGTTCTATTTCCTTGTTCACGCGCACTTTGATCGTGGCTTCGGACATGCACGGCGTGTTCTTGCCGCGTTTTTCGACCATGACCCGGAATCCTTCAAGCTCAAAGAACGGTTTGTGCTCTTTCAGAAGTTTCTGGATCAGAATCTTGAACGAGGCATCGGCGGCCTCGAACGCATATCCTTTCGATTCCAAATCTTTCAGCGCCTTCAGAATATTACCGGCTTCTTTTGCCGTCTTTCCGCTTCCCATGCCTAGCTCGACTGCTTTGAGCAGTACGCTGCTTTGTCCGGATAGTTCCGAAACGAGCATACGCCGCTCGTTTCCGACAAGCTCTGGCTTGATGTGCTCGAAAGTGCGCGGATTCTTCTTCACCGCGTTGACATGCGGGCCGGCCTTGTGCGTGAAGGCGCTCTGGCCGACGTACGGCGATTTTGGATCGGGTCGCAAATTCAGCAGATCGTCCACGAATAACGACACCTCGCGCATCTCGGAAAGTGATTCTTCCTTCAGGCAGGTCTTTCCCATTTTAAGGACAAGGCTCGGCACTACCGAGCACAAATTCGCATTGCCGCACCGCTCGCCGAATCCGTTGATGGTGCCCTGAACCTGAAGAGCGCCTGCCCGCACTGCCTCGAGCGTGTTGCCGACCGCCAGTCCACTGTCATTATGAATATGAATCCCAACCGGCACGCCGACATTTTTCACGACAGCCTGGACTATGGAGTGTATTTCATGAGGCAGGCAGCCGCCGTTGGTGTCGCATAGGACAACGCCGTCAACGCCGGCGCGCACTGCCGCTGCAAGCGCAGACATGGCAAATTCCGGATCGTCCTTGTAGCCATCAAAGAAATGCTCTGCGTCAAAAAAGGCCTCGCGGCCCTTGTCTTTCAGCAGGCCGATGGTGTCGGCAATCATGGCCGAATTCTCTTTCGCCGTGGTGCGAAGGACTTCCCTGACATGAAGCATCCATGCCTTGCCGACGACGGTCACGACCGGAGTGCCGGCCTTGAGCATGCTCAAAACAAACGGGTCTTTCTTCACGTTGGTCTTGACGCGCCGCGTCGCTCCAAACGCCGCTATTTTGGCGCACGAGAGACATTCCTTCCGGATATCCCGAAAGAACGTCATGTCCTTCTCGTTCGATCCGGCATAGCCGCCCTCGATAAAATCCACGCCCAATTCGTCCAGTCGTCTGGCCAGCTTCAGCTTTCCCGCGCCGGAAAAAGAGACGCCCTCGCCCTGCGCACCGTCGCGCAGGGTTGTGTCATAGATGAATATTCTGTTTTCTTTCATGGGGCAGACAAAGTACGAAACCACCCTTGACTGTGCAAGGAAGTAATCCGGGAAAAACTTTCGTTTGACAAAGGAACGTTTTTTTCCGACATTCAGACGATAAGTTCAACCGTCATCGTCATAATATGCGACCATAATAAGGAACAATGCTATGGGCAAACTCCTACGAGTAGTTGTCATAATCATTTTGGTGTTGAGCGGCGTGGCTCTGTGGTTCGGAATATCGCTATTTGGGAAACGCGAGGAGTTGAAAGGTCGCGCTCAAAAATTCGAAACCACAGTCCTTAAACTCGGTCCCTACATCGAAAAGGACATGTCCGGCGAAGCGCCCGCCAAGGATTTCCCTTCACGAGACATTGACGAATGCAAGGCAGAAGTCCTGGATTCTCCTAAGAAATCCGATTTTTGGGATAAATACAGAATCGAGCTCGAAGTGGCGGACCAGCCCAAACTCGAGTTGGACAAGAAGAGAATGGAGCTCAAGTCTTATTACAAGGTCGGATTTGACGGTAAACGGGAAAAAGACCAGATGGGTCAATACGTAACGTCCGGCGATGGCACGCTTCAGGGAGTTCTCGACGAACTGGAAAAGAAGACGGCTGAACAATACACTCGTTTGATAGACACACGGGCCCAGTTGAAGTCCCTGCGCGAGGAATACGTGCTCACCGTCAAAGACTTGAATCAACAGAAGACAACCCTTCGCACCAAGCTGAAGGATATCCTCGATCTCCAGACCAAGATTAGCGACCTCGAAGCCAAGATACCGGAGTTGGAAGCGAAGATTAAAGACCTTGACGGTCAGGTTGCCGCCGCGAAAACAGATGTTGATGATAAGAGCAAGCAGATAGAACAACTCAATGCTACAATCGCGATGAAGGATGCCGACGTCGCCAGGCTCGATAAGCGAGTCAAGGATCTTGTCGGCGCCACCAAAACCCCGGGCTCTCCAAGCGAAGATATTGCTCCCAGCATTCGCATAGAGCCAGGACAGAAGGGGACAGTAACAGCAGTGGACGGCAAATGGAACTTTGTGCTGATCAATGTCGACGATGCATTCATGAAGGAAATGCTTGGGGAAAAACTTGACAACATCATGCCTCTTGGCGTGGATTTGAACATCAGCCGGCCTGGAAACGGAGGCACCTTCGTCACAAAAGTCAGGGTGATGTCCATCAGGAAGAATGAAAAGCTCGCCGTGGCGGACATTCTCTCCAACTGGCAACAGGCAAAGGTTCAAGAAGGCGATGTCGTCTATTATTAATCAGCGCGCCCTATCTTGTGCCAGTTACTTCTTTGAATTCTGATCTTTCTTGATCCGCTCGTGCAGATCGTTCAAGATATTCATATACGCAATATGCGCCAGATACGGTGAGTCGTATGCTTTCGATTGTTGCCCGCTGCCGTTACGTGAAGCAGTCTTTGTGCACATTGCGCAGAAATGATCCGACGATTGCAGCCGTCGCCACTGCTCGATTAAATCCTGATCGCCCGTCCGCAACACGCTCTTCTCCAATTTAAAGAGATACTCGACAGCCGCATCCTGAAGCGAACCTCCCAGCCAGGTTGAGGTATCCCGCCCAATATCCGACCATGAGATACAGTGTGGCACATCAAGCCTTGCGACAGGCTTGAATGCCGACGCGACCTGTTCCGGGGTCCTGAAACAAAACTCCGGATGCTTCAAAAGCGCGCGCGGAAGAGCACTGAAGAAATCGAAAACACGCGTCTCCTTCTCGCGGCTCTTGTCGAAAACTCTGTAGTCCATGAAAAGGTTCAACAACTCCCCCCGCCCCGCGATTGCATGGGCAGACGGGATGAACTTATCTACGTTAAGCGGTTCGCAATTCATTTTCAAGGCGCGCGATGAGATCTCCTCAGAGAGCCTGTAATTCCTTGCCAACACTTTCAGGTCGCGGCATGTGACAGGACGATAGACGAAATTAGGCGTGCGCCAGCCGAACACATGATCAGCGCCTTCCGTAAGGATGGCGGTATACCCCATATCTTCGATGACCTTGGCAAGATCGTTGTTATAGATCAACTCGGTGTTTCTGAACGTTTTGGGTTTCTGCCCGAACAAGCTTCCTATCATGTTGTAATGCTTGAGGATCTGTCCGTGAAATTCATTCTTTGAGAACAAGAACGACAAGGAATGGTAATAGGTCTCGTTTATGAATTCCACGCATCCAGTCTCAGCCAGACGCTTGAAAGAATCCAATGCTTCCGGCGCGTACCGCTGCAACTGCTCCACAGTTGTACCGCTGATGGAATATGCGACCCTGAATTCACCCTTCAAGTCACTGATCATTTCCAGCATCAGGTTGTTTGCCGGCAGGTAGCAATTACGAACAGTCTCGACGAGACTCAGCCTGGTTCGCTCCTCGTCCTCATAATTGTGGTCCTGTCCGATATTGAAGAACGTGTAGTCCCTGCGAGCGAATGCTGGATGGTGGACCTGAAAATAGAGACAGACAGCAACCATGAAACGCTCTCCCTCCCCGTAGCGTTACGCCAGTTCGTTGTAGACAGACAAAACCTTCTCCGCAGCCAGTTCCCACTTGATACCGTTCAATTGCCTGCCGCTTTCCTTGGCCATTCTTCTAGCGAATCCCTGGTCTGTGAGAATCCTGACTATGCCATCCGCAAGAGCGTCGACATCCCAAAAATCAACTTTGATCGCATGGTCAAGAATCTCGGCGATGCCAGATTGCTTTGAGACGATGACAGGGACATTATGCACCATCGCCTCCAAAGGCGTAATGCCAAATGGCTCTGAAACGCTCGGCATGACATAGACGTCGCTCATTGCATACATTTTCTCAACATCAGCCCCCCGCAGGAAGCCCGTGAAGTGAAAGTATTCTCCAAGCCTGAGAATCGCCACCTGGTCAACCATACGCGGAAACATATCGCCGGCACCCGCCATCACAAAGCGAACGTTCTCCACGCGATCAACAACCTTTCTGGCTGCCTGCACAAAATACTCCGGGCCTTTTTGATACGTGATCCGGCCAAGAAAAAGGACTATTTTCTCCTTGAATACCCTCTTTTTTATCCTGAACTCACTGAAGCGTTTCTCCTTTGACACAGCGTTATGAACAACGCGAATCTTGCTCTCCGGAATTCCGTAACGTTTGACTATGTTGTCCTTCGTGTAGTGGCTGACGGCAATGATCAAGTCAGCTGCAAGCATGCCAGCGCGCTCAATATCGAAGATCCCCTTGTTAACCTGCTCGCCGCTGCGATCGGATTCGATTGAATGCACATGAACAACCAGCGGCTTGCCGCTGTTCTTCTTCGCCTCCATCCCTGCAAGAAAGGTCATCCAATCGTGCGCATGTATGACATCGAAATTTCTGTTCCGCGCGATGGTGCCCGCGATCAGGCTGTACTTGACGATTTCAGACATCAGGTTGCAGCCATAATTATCCAGTTCCGGCAGCAACTGATCTTCAAGATCCTCGATTTGCCTGACTTTTTCCTGCCTCTTCAATGACGCCATGAGTAGCTGGTATTCGTCACCGGAAAGGTACGGCATGATCGGGGAATCTATCTCTAGAAGCTTGACGCGCTCCTTGAAAGCTTTGATCTTTCGCTTGCCCACATGAACGCGGACACGGCTCGCGCCCAGAAGCTTGACGTGGGAATGCGGGACATTGCCATGAAGCCGTGGAAGAACAAAAGTTATATCGACATTGTGGTGCGCGAGGCCTTTTGTGAGCCCAAAACAGGCTGTGCCAAGACCGCCGCTCAGGTGAGGAGGAAACTCCCATCCAAACATTAGGACTTTCATCACTGTTCTCCGGATTCTCCTCCGCACATAACGCCCATATTCCTTAAGAATCGTTGCATATCTTCAAAATCGAAGCAATCCCTAAATTCCCACACTTTCACTGTTGAACTTTGCTTGAAAATGCTAGTATCCACACGATGAAGCGCTTAAGGAAATGCGGATTTGCTCTGAGATTAGCCGGTCCGCTTTTCCTGGGAATTTCAGGGTTCCTTTTTCTCGCCGTTTCACCGACATCCATGGCCGGCGGCGGTCCGCGGAACGTGCTCCTCGTGGTAAACGATCAGAGCCTTGAATCTCTTGAGTTGGGTCAGTATTACAGAGCATTGCGCGGCATCCCAGAAATCAATGTCTGCCATATAAGCGTTCCGCCGTGCGTCGCAGGATTGTCGGGCAGCTACAGCATTGCGGTCACCAATTTCGAGGCCCAAATCAGAACTCCAGTTCTCCAGCACATCTCGAAGCACGCGCTCACAAACCAGATTGATTACATCGTGTTTTCACGCGACATCCCTTACAAGGTCAACAATAGCAACGGGATAACCTCGGCCATGTTTTACGATTACAAGACGTCACCACCCGCCCCCATGGATTCGAATACCGAGAATTACTATTACGGCGCCGAGCGAAGTTTTTCCAGACTCGAAACCACCAATAACTACTACCTCAGCATGATGCTGACATCCTACACTCTCGATGAGGCGAAAGCCCTCGCCTCTCGCGGTGCTGCGTCAGACACCGTTTCGCCAACCGGTACGGTCTATCTTCTGAAAAGCAACGATCCCTTGCGCAACATCAGATACCTCCGGTTCGATGCCGTTGAATTCCTCGGTCGCTTCATGACAAACTCTGTCACGATAACCAATCTTGACGCATCTGTCATAACTGGTATGACGGATGTTGTCGGCTATCTTGCCGGAGTTTCTTTCGTGCCAGATATTCAATCCAACACATTCCTGCCAGGCGCATACGGCGATCACCTTACATCGTTTGGAGGCGAAATATTCGAAGATAGCGGCCAGACGCCTATTCTCGATTTCATCGACGCCGGTGCTTGCGGCTCATATGGAACCGTTACCGAGCCTTATTCCATTGCCCAGAAATTCCCCGATCCAATGTCTTACTTCTTGTACGAACGAGGATTCAACCTTGCCGAAAGTTACTGGATGTCTGTCGAAAATCCGTATAACGGCCTCTTTGTCGGGGAGCCGCTGGCAAGCCCTTACGCCGTCCGTCCGTTGGTTGGCATCAGTTCTCCTGCCACTAACCAGATTGTCTCCGGCACGGCCTCAATCGTGGCGCGGGCAATGAGCGGACACCACGACAAACCCGTTGCGCAGCTCGACCTCTTTGTTGACGATGTGTTCGTCTGCACAATGACAAACGTTCTTCCTTGCGCAGGCAACCGTGTCAGCGCAACCATCGGAGGCAAAACTGCGACTTACAATGTCGCGACAAACAACACTCTTTATGATGTTGCATCCGGACTTCAATCCAACATAAACGCTTCCAACGGAATGCCTGTCAGCGCAGTCGCCAGTGGCGACAGAATCATGCTGGCTTACACCAACTACGGCCACTATGGGAGCAATCTGACCTACAGCGTCAACTGCACAACTGGAACAGCGGGCGTGCTCACTCTATTCGCAACCAATCTGAGCGGCAACCTGCTTGAGAGCGTATATCCGGCCCGCGAATTACTCATGTGCTACCTTAACCCGCCTGATGCGGGAGACATGTTTAAATTGATCATCACACTTCAAAACGGAATTGCTGTCACCAACCAGGTTGCGGCAACGAACAACGACACGGCCGATGCCATGCTGAGCCGCCTCTCCGATGCGGTCAATTCGAACTCCATGCTGCAAGGAACAAACGGCGTTCTGGCTACCGATTACACGGTCGATCCCGGTTACGACGCAGAATTATGGCTACAGGCGCGCCAGCCCGGCCCCGAAGGCTACAATATCCATGTGACGCTCAACATTGTAAGCGCCTGGCCTGTTTCCGGACTCAATACAACCACGGCGTTCTCCGACAATATGAATGACAACGAGGGCGATCTGACCGCACACGGCAACGTTCTGGTCGCCTGTGGACTCACCAATCTCAACTCAACCTATGCGCTTTCCACGGCGTCGATGCCGAACGGTCAACACACATTGGGAGTTGTCGCATATGAGGGTACAGCGCTTCGCACTCAAGGTTATGCTGAATTGCCTGTGATCGTAAGCAACGGCACGCTTACCTGTTCATTGCTTTCGCCCTCGAACGGCCAGGCATTCTTTCTGGGAGATTCCGTCAGCTCCACGGCGGAGGTTTCAGGTGTGATTGGCAGTGTCACCCAGGTCGTGTTGATCGTCGAAGAGAAGGCTCTGGCTACTATTACAAACGCGCCATTTTCCTTCAATTGGCAAACGCTCAAGTATGGCAGTGGCACGGTCGGAGTTCGCGCAGAAGCATGGGACAGCTCCGGGGCTTTCGCCATATCGCCAGAAGTGCAGATTAGTGTCCTTGCCACCAACGATGCCGATCACGATGGGCTTCCAGATGCGTGGGAGCGCACTTATTTTGGAAGTATTTATGCTTACTCTGGAACCGATGATCCGGATGGAGATGGAGTCAACAATCTCGACGAATATATCGCAAACACCGATCCAACGCATTCGAATAGTTATTTCCGAATTCTGAGCATTACGAATGAGCCGGGCAGTAGCAACATCAACCTCAGTTTCGTTTCCAGCACCGGACGCCTTTACAACGTACTCACGAAGGACTACACGCTTACAGGCACCAATGGCTGGATATCCTCATCGGGCCCGTTATTCTGGGGAACCGAAGGTCAGTACATTTGGACAGACTCTGGCAGCAGCAACACACTTCCACCATTGCAGGTATCAAATCGGTTTTACCGCGTTAGTGTTCAATTGCCGTGATCTTATCCAGAAAGTCCACTATTCCAATCTCTTTCGGTTGCCGCCTCCACGCCCTTCCAGAGCTTCACCACTTCCCACGCACATTCAGCCCGGCTTCCGCGAGTTCCTTCTTGATTTGCGGAATAGTGTACTCGCCGGTGTGGATCATTCCGGCGATGATCGCAGCGTCCGCGTTTGCCTGCCGAAACACGTTGACCAGATGCTGAGGGCAGCCCGCCCCGCCCGATGCAACGACCGGTACTCCGACACTTTCGGCTATCAACTTCGTGAGCGTGATCTCGAAGCCCTGCCTCGTCCCGTCCGCATCAACAGAATTGACCACTATCTCGCCAGCCCCGAGTGCCGCCGCCTTCTTCGCCCATTCGACAGCGTCCATTCCTGTCCGCTCCCTGAATCCTCGCACGGTTATTTCATAACCGCTGGGACATGTCCGCCTGTCGTCGGTCGCGACAGGATCCATGCCGAGCACAATACATTGCGAACCAAATGCCCTGGCCCCATCTGAAATTATGCTGGGATTCTGCACTGCCAGCGAATTGACGGACACTTTCTCCGCACCAGCCAGAAGCACATTGGACATGTCGTCAACCGATGAAATTCCTCCACCAACCGCAAACGGAATGCGCACCGCCCTTGCTACTTCGCGCACCATTTCTATGTCAATTGGCCGCCGCTCGGCGGATGCGGTAATGTCATAAAATACCAGCTCGTCGCAGCCATCGTCATAATAACGCACAGCCATCTCAACCGGATCGCCCAGATCAATATTGCCTTGAAACTTCACGCCTTTCGTAACCTTCCGATTGCGTATGTCCAGACATGGAATTATCCGTTTCGTCAGCATGGTTTTCTTTGCGCCTGCTTTGGCTATGGTTTCCAATTTAAAAAATTGCCCAACAATTGCAGGCCAACGCGTCCCGATTTCTCGGGATGAAATTGCGTGGCTATCAGATTTTCCTGCGCGATAATGGATGCGAAGGTGGTATTCGCATATGTCGTCTCGCCAAGGACACATTCCTTGTCTGTCGGCGCAGGGTAATAACTATGCACAAAATAGAAATAACTATCGTTACCGATGCCTTCCATCACGGGATGCTGACGGCGAAGCGACACGTTGTTCCACCCTATCTGCGGCACCTTGTCAAAGCGCTCAACCGGTTTGAAAAGCCGCACCAAACCCGGAATCAACCCGATGCACTTTGTTCCGCCATCCTCTTCCGAGCGGTCAAAAATGATCTGTGTGCCGAGACATATGCCGAGAAAGGGCGTGCCCTGCTTGACGACCGCCCTGATGACTTCGGCGAGCTTGAGCTGATCCAGCGTTTTCATCGCTGTGCCCGCTGCGCCCACGCCCGGAAACACGACCCGTTCGGCCGATAATATCTTCTCTGGATCGCTGCTTATCTCGGCCTTGACCTTCAGGGATTCGAATGCCAGCTTCACACTGGTAAGGTTCCCGGCTTTATAGTCTATTATCGCAATCACAGCACTTTCCCTCGATTCATGAATTCCAGTGGATAATGACAGCGTGTGACGAGTTCGTCAATGCTCTGTGATGGCGAAGTC
>CAZASC010000035.1:0-29144 GCA_964487695.1 uncultured Victivallales bacterium | reverse complement strand
TTTCCTCAGGGCGTTGCCCTGGGCTGCGGAATTCGACCCTTTCAGGGTCGTTCATGTTTTCCTTCGCCACCTCCGCTTTCTTCGTGTTCAAAGAAATATCTGAACACAAAGGCAGCAAAGGAAGCGAAGAGAAAAGACTCTGCCTATTCTCCAGACACCCTGAAAGGGTGTAATTCTTCAGCCTGGGGTGCAACCCCAGGATCCGAAAACATCAGAGAATCGTCATTTGAGGCCAAATGGCGCGAAGGTAGACATTCGTCCCTCCATCGCTCTCACCGGCCTCCATTTTCTCTGCGTTTCCATTTTCCTCAGGGCGTTGCCCTGGGCTGCGGAATTCGACCCTTTCAGGGTCGTTCATTTCTGGGCATTCTGTTCATTCTGTCAGAGCTTCCTTTTCTCTGACGGGGTGACAAGCTTGCGTGCCGCCTCTACAGTATCAGCATGCAGTCACCATAACTGTAAAAACGATACTTCTGCCTGATAGCTTCGGCATATGCGTTGAAAATCAGATCTTTGCCGGCAAAGGCGCTGATCATCATGATCAATGTTGACTTGGGAAGATGGAAGTTGGTCAGCATGACATCAACAATCCTGAAATCATACGGCGGATGGATGAATATTGAGCTTCGGCCACTGCAGGCTGTCAAAGGCTCATGCTCGGCTGCTATTGTCTCCAGCGTTCTGACTGTTGTGCTGCCCACAGCCACAATTCGCTCGCCGGCCGCGCGAGCATGATTTATCTTTTCCGCGGCAACCTGATCCATCATGTATCTTTCCGGTTCCATTGCATGGTCTTCGATCAACTCGGTCTTGACGGGTTTGAACGTGCCCGGTCCGACATGGAGCGTGATTGAGGTCCTGCCGACGCCCTGCGCCTCAAGCGCGGCCAGGAGTTCATTGGTAAAATGAAGCCCCGCAGTTGGCGCAGCGATTGCGCCTGGATTGCGCGCATAGACTGTCTGGTATCGATCGCGATCGAGATCAACGATCGATGTTCTTTCGCTCGGACGTTTGATGTAAGGCGGCAGGGGAGGGAAGCCGGTTTCCATGACGACGTCAATGACAGGGCGTTCACTTGTCAGTTTGATTACCACGCGTCCCTGATCGCCCACCGACATAATCTCTCCGACGAGTTTGCCGCCTGCGAATGAAACGATTGTTCCGATACGCGGCGGTCCCGATGCGCGGTAAAGACACTCCCAATGGTTCTGATTGATTTCCTCAAGCAGCAGAATTTCCACCCTGCCTCCAGTGTCGCTTTTTTGTCCGAAGAGCCGCGCAGGGATTACGCGTGTATCGTTGAGGACAAGCAGGTCGCCCGTCTTGAGAAAGGATGGAAGCTCGGCGATGTGGCTGTGCCTTATTTCGGCAGTCTTGCGGTTGATGACCATCATTCGAGATTGGGTGCGAGCCGGCAGCGGCGACTGGGCGATGAGATCCGCCGGAAGGTCAAAGTCAAAATCACTGGTCCTCATTATTCCCCAATGATTTTGACCAGAACCCGTTTGCGTCTCTTGCCGTCGAATTCGCCGTAGAATATCTGTTCCCACGGGCCCAAATCGAGTCGTCCGCCGGTAACTGCCACTACGACTTCACGCCCCATTATGGTTCTCTTGAGATGAGCGTCGGCGTTGTCTTCCGAACCGTTGTGGGCATAGCGGGAATAAGGCTTTTCAGGCGCAAGCCCTTCGAGCCATTTCTCGAAATCCGCGTGCAGTCCGCGCTCATCGTCATTGATGAATACGGATGCTGTTATGTGCATTGCATTGACGAGCGCGAGTCCTTCTTTTATGCCGCTTTCGGAAAGGCATTGCTCTATTTGAGGAGTGATATTGACGAATTCGCGCCTCTGTCTGATGTCGAACCACAGCTCTTTGCGATAAGATTTCATTGCTGCCTCAATTGCTCTGTCTACTTTTCGAACTGAAGGTCGTGGAGACGTTTGTACATGCCGTTTTGCGTCAAAAGTTGTGCATGAGTGCCGCGTTCAACGATTTGCCCGCGATCAACGACAAGGATCGCATCGGCGTGCTTTACTGTGCTGAGGCGATGGGCAATTGCGAATACGGTCCGATCTTTCATGACGTGTGATATGGCTTCCTGGACGAGCCGTTCAGTCACTGTATCGAGCGCGCTGGTGGCCTCATCCAGAATCAGTATCGGCGGATTCCTGAGTATTGCTCTTGCAATGGCGACGCGCTGGCGTTCGCCTCCGCTGAGGACAAAGGCTTTCTCTCCCACCACGCGATCATATCCGCCTTCATTGGCTTCTATGAAGGCGTGCGCATTAGCCTTCCGGGCTGCCTCAATGATTTGCTCGCGGGAAACGCCCTCTGTGCCGTAAGCGATGTTGTTCGCGATCGTGTCGTTGAACAGTATTGTCTCCTGTGTGACCACCCCGATGAGCTTCCTGAGAGAGGCAATCTCAATTTCCCTCAAATCAATGCCGTCGAGCAATATCCTGCCGCCGGTTGGATCGTAGAATCTTGCCAGAAGATTGGCCAGTGTTGTCTTTCCCGAGCCGGTCTCACCCACAAGCGCAAGGACACTTCCCTTCTTCATTTCAAGGGACACGCACTTGATAACCTTGGGATCCGCGTCTGAATATGCAAATTCAATGTTTTCGAACAGTATCTTGTCCTTGAATTCATGAACGATGACTGGATTCGCGGCTTCACGGATCGAGGTGTCGGTATCCAGAACATGGAATATTCGGTCCAGCGCGGCAGCACCGCGCTGCAGATTGGCGTTGATTTGAACGAGTCCTTTGATGGGTGGGTAAGCCATTATTCCGGCCATGCCAACTGCTATTATCTCTCCAATCGTAATTCCCCTGACGTAGCAGAGGATGAGGAATGCGATCGTGAGAAATCCGGCAACAGCCTCCATCATCGGGCTCATCAGAAGCTCGGCACGTAAAGCCCGTGTGACTGCCTGGAAATATGAGGCGTTCATGGCGCTGAATCGTTCGCATTCGATTTTCTCTGTGTGGAATGCTTTGACAACCCGAATGCCGGTGAAATTCTCGTGCATTCTGGAGACCAATTCCGAGATGCGTCCGAGCGCGGCATGACTGTAGCGTTTCAGCCTCTTGCCAAGTATTGTGATTGGGACTATGCACACCGGAATGCCTACGACGGTGAGCAGGAGCAGGCCCGACATATCATTCTTGATCGTGAATATCACAACAAACGCAATTGCGGCGCTTATTTCGAATGGCGCACGTGACAGATCCGCGATGGTGACAGACATGACCTGTTCGACAAGCGACGTGTCGTTTGTGCAATTGCTTATCATTTGCCCGACATCGCTCTTGCCGAAGAATTTGAGAGATTGCGACTGCAGGCTGGTGAAGAGTGCATCTCGAAGATCCCTGACCACTCGTGCGCCTGACCAGCGCATGCAATACCGGTTCAAGTACATGGCAAGCGATCTCAGGAGAATCAGGGGCGGCGCAATCAATATAATGATCAGGAGACCATGCCTCGTGAAATTGTTCGCATCGGCTGTGATCAGTCCCAACTGCCTCGCCTTTTCCAAAATGGTATTCTCAATCTGGCTCTTCGGTTTGACCACCGTTTGAACGGGTGCAGCGGAAGGAGCGACTATCCTGTTCTGTGTTTCGATAGGCTTGAGAATCTGGGGGACGGCGGTCAATATCCCAAAATTTGCGCTGCCGCAGAAGAAGCCGGCAACTACTCCGATGAGAATTCGTCCGGTATAAGGACGAATGTAGCGGATCAGACGCCGATATGCGGAGAAGGTGCTCTTGCCTGTGGTCTCGTTCATTGTCCCAGAGATTCGAGATATCGTTGAGCTTCGAGCGCCGCCATGCAGCCCGAGCCTGCGGCTGTGACAGCCTGTTTGTACAGGCGGTCCTGCACGTCGCCGGCTGCGAAGACGCCCGGAACATTAGTCCGCGTATTTTCGGTGACGATGAATCCCTTTTCGGCCATGTTAATCTGGCCTTTGAACGCCTCAGTATTAGGTTTGTGGCCTATTGCGACAAAGACAGCGGGGACTTCCAGCTTCGATAGCGCGCCGGTCTTCAGATTGCGGATTTTAATCCCGGTGACCTCGTTCTTTGAGACATCCAGCACTTCGTCAACAACGCTGTCCCAGACGATGTCAATCTTGCTGTTCGCCTTGACGCGATCGCTCATGATCTTCGAAGCGCGAAATGAGTCGCGCCTGTGAACGATCGTCACTCTCGATGTCATGCGGGATAAAAACAGCGCGTCTTCCATGGCTGTATCGCCGCCGCCGATGACCGCAACAGGCTGATTCCTATACAAGGCCCCATCGCAAGTTGCGCAACCGGAGACACCGCGACCGATGAGCTTCTGCTCCGATTCCAATCCAAGGTATACAGCGCTCGCGCCGGTGGCGATGATGACTGACCGCGATTCCAAAGTCGTCTCGTCTGATAATTTGAGTTTTAACGGGTTCCCTGTGAAGTCAGCCGATACAACCTCAGCCATAACGTGCCTTGCGCCGGAACGTTCGGCCTGTTTGAGCATCCGCATGACCAGTTCAGTGCCGTTGATTGGCTCAGTAAAGCCCGGGAAGTTCTCGACATCGGTTGTGGTGGTGAGTTGACCTCCGGGCTGCATGCCGTCGATGATCAGAGGTTGCAGACTGGAGCGGGCAGCGTATATGGCGGCGGTTAGACCAGCCGGTCCGCTGCCAATTATGATCACTTTTTCCATGGTTGCGATGTTCTCTATCTGTCGGATTTAAGTGTACTTTAGCACTTCGTCAACGGTGGTGTAACCGTCCATGATATTGCGAATTCCGTCCTGGCGCAGGGTTCTCATGCCAAGTTCGATGGCCCTGTCCCTTATGATAAGTGTCGGCTTGCGTTCGTTTATCAGTTCTTTGATGGGTTCAGTTACAGACAGATACTCATAGATGCCTTTACGACCGTGATAGGCTGTGTTGTTGCATTCTTTGCATCCGGCGCCGTAATAGAAATCGCGTCCTTCTATGTCAACCTCCATCAACCCCAGCTTGTCGAGAATCTCGCTGGTGGGTTTGTATGCCGTCTTGCATCTGTCGCACGTGACGCGGACGAGGCGCTGTGCCAGTATCGCTTCAAGTGTGGACGAAATGAGATACGGTTCCACATCCATGTCTATGAGGCGGGTTACAGCGCCGGAGGCGTCGTTCGTGTGCAGGGTGGAAAACACAAGATGACCGGTAAGCGCCGCCTGGATGGCGATCTGGGCGGATTCGAGATCGCGAATTTCGCCTATCATCATGATGTCCGGGTCCTGGCGGAGAAACGCTCTCAGCACTCTCACGAACGAGTTGCCGATGGCCTCGTTAATAGGCACCTGCATAATGCCTTCGATGTCGTATTCCACGGGCTCTTCGGCTGTCAGCAGCTTGTAGTCAATCGTATTGATGCGCCGCAGGCATGAATACAGGGTCGTAGTTTTGCCTGAGCCGGTTGGGCCGGTGACAATGATGATTCCATTGGGCTTGTCAATGTCCCTGAGGAGCGACTGATACACGTCATCAGGCATGCCAAGGTTTTCAATGTCGAGCGAAACGACACTCCGGTCGAGCACGCGCAGCACGACGCTTTCCCCGAACTGGGTGGGCAGTGTCGAGACGCGGAGATCTATCATCCTTCCGCCTATGGAAATCTGGATACGGCCATCCTGCGGCAGGCGCCGCTCGGCAATATTCAGGCCAGCCATGACCTTGATGCGGGATATGATTGGAAGCGCCAGTTTTTTTGGCGGCGGCTGCATCGCATAGAGAGCGCCGTCCACGCGGTATCTCACCTGGAATTCCTTCTCGAACGGCTCGAAATGGACGTCCGAGGCACGGCTGTTCACGGCCTGATAGAGAATGAGATTCACGAATCTTACAACGGGAGTGGAGCCAGCTGCTTCTTCAATTCCCTTTTCGTCGAGGTCTTCGCCAAGGCCGACATCGCTGCCGACATCCTGGACAGCCGATTCAAGGGCTGTCAGCATGTCGGTAACCGCTTCGCTCTCGTCCCCGTAGAAATGATTTATGCATCCCTTGACGTCCTCTTCGCGGGCGATCACAAAGGAAATATCCCTGGTCAGAACGAACATGAGTTCATCCATCACCTCCGGGCTTATCAGGTCAGAGACGCAAAGAACCATCGAATTCGCGCCGATTTCGACTGGAACTGCGTTATACATGCGAGCGACGCTGGCTGGAACGCTATGGATCACTTCCGTCGGAATATCGCTCGCCGGCAGATTGATGACGCGGGTGCCAAGATAGTTGGCGATGATTTCAAGTATCTGATCTTCCGTAAGCAACTCCATATCGACGAGAATATTCCGGTAAGGTTTACCGGTCTTTTCGTGCTCTGCTTCGATTTCCTGGAGTTGTTCTTCGGTAAGAAAACCCTGTTCCGAAACAAGTTGGATCAAATGATCAATATGTTGTTCCTGCTCAGGCATAACAACTGACACCTATTTCTTTTGTTTCCCGCTGGCTTCGTTAAGCTTTGCAACCATGGACTCTGCATCCTGCGCCTTTGTGATAAGATCCTCGTAGAGTATTTGCCCGGCTTCATACAAGGCCATAAGATGCGCGTCGAGCGTGATCATGCCGAACTTTGCCCCGGTCTGAATATCGGACGTTATGCGGAAGGTTTTGTTGTCACGGATCAAAGCCTGGATTGACGGGGTTGTGATCATTATTTCAAAGGCGGCTATACGCCCTGGGCGGTCCGCCCGCACCAGAAGGATTTGGGATATGACGGCAACGATACCAACCGACAATTGCGTTCGTATCTGGGACTGCTGGTTCATTGGAAACGCGTCAACGATACGGTCAACCGTTCTTGCTGAACCGGTCGTATGCAGGGTGGCGAAGACAAGATGGCCTGTCTCGGCAGCCGTAATTGCGGCTTCCATCGTTTCCAAATCGCGCATTTCTCCCACCATTATGACGTCCGGATCCTGACGCAGCGCTCGTTTCAGCGCCTCCTTGAAATTCGGGACGTCAACCCCTATTTCACGCTGTGTCACAAGAGATTTTTTGTGGCTATGATAATATTCTATCGGGTCTTCGATGGTGATGATGTGACAATCGCGCTCTATGTTGATGATGTTGATCATGCTGCCAAGAGTGGTAGTCTTGCCGGAACCGGTCGGTCCCGTGACCAGAATGAGACCGCGCGGTTTGTACAGCAGTTCCTTGACCTGCGGAGGCAATCCTATTTCCTCCAAGCTCATCAGCCTGGTGGGAATCTGCCTGAGAACGATGCCGACCGCGCCTTTTGCGCGTAGAACGCTGACGCGAAAGCGCGCCGCCTCGCCGTAACCGAATCCAAAATCCGTGCCGCCCTGTTCCCTGACTTTCTGCTGGTGCTCAGGGGATGTAATGCTTTTCATCAGCCGTTCCGTGTCTTCCGGAGTGAGCACGGCGGTATCCAGGGGCCGAAGACCGCCGTTGATGCGCAGGACAGGAGGCGACCCGCAATTCAAGTGCAGGTCGGACGCGCCTTCGTCAACTGCGAGTTGAAGCAGCTCGTCCATCTCGATTTCCTTGGATAATACGCTCATCAGTTTAGATCTCCCATTGTAACTTTCAACACTTCGGGCAGAGTTGTCACTCCAGCTGCCACTTTGCGCATTCCATCCTCGCGAAGGGTTCGCATCCCCATTTCCCTGGCGCGCTCCCGCAGCTTGCCGGAAGTAACTTTCTCGAATATCATCCGGACTATCTCGTCGTTTATAACGAAGATTTCGAATATTCCCTTTCGTCCCTTGAAGCCTGAGAGGTTGCATTGGGGGCAGCCGCGTCCTTTATAGAGCTTCATTTCGGTAGCCTGCTGCGATACGGCGCCAAGAGACTCTATTTCCGTGCTTGTGGCCGGATATTCCTCCCTGCATTCTTCGCAAATGATCCTGACCAGTCTTTGTGCCATGACCGCACGAAGAGAAGATGCGATCAGAAATGGTTTTACTCCAATGTCGAGAAGACGGGGCACAGCGCTTGGCGCATCGTTTGTGTGGAGCGTGCTGAAAACAAGGTGCCCGGTCAACGACGATTCGACAGCGATAAGCGCCGTTTCCTTGTCGCGAATTTCTCCGATCATTATGATGTTTGGGGCCTGTCGCAGAATGGCCCGCAGCGCGTTCGAGAATGTCATTCCGATATCCTCGCGCACCTGCACCTGGTTGATGCCGGACATCTGGTATTCAACGGGGTCTTCAACGGTGATGATCTTGCGGTCGGGCAGGTTTATTTCGTTCAGCACCGCGTAAAGAGTGGTTGTCTTGCCCGAACCGGTTGGTCCGGTGACAAGGATGATTCCGTCCGGCAGGCTGATCAGACGTTCGAATTGGGCCTGATCATCGGCGAAGAATCCAAGTTTAGGCAGACCGAGCGACAGGCTCTGTTTGTCCAATATGCGCATCACGATGCTTTCGCCGTGGTTTGACGGAACGGATGAAACACGCAGGTCGAGTTCACGTCCAAGCACATTGACCTGAATTCTGCCGTCTTGAGGGACTCTTTTTTCGGAAATCTTCATGTTGGCCATGATTTTTACACGGCTGAGAATGGAGGATTGAAGGCGTTTGGGCGGGCTGTCCACTTCCTGCAGGACACCGTCTATCCGGTAGCGGATTCTGAAACGCTTTTCAAGCGGTTCAAGATGTATATCCGAGGCCCTGTTTCTGTAAGCTTCGAGAATAATCAGGCTGACGAGTTTGATAATGGGCGCATCGGAATTGGCGGATGTTTCATCATCCCGCGCAGCGCTTGCCCCATCGGTCGCGGAAATGTCCACCGTCCCGTCGGTAATCTGATTGAGCATTGTCTCCATCGTGCTTTCGATGGAATAATGTTTATCGAGTGCGACCCGCATGTCTTCCCTGGTTGCCACAACTCCTTCCACATTGAGCTTCAGCAGATATCTCAGACTGTCCAGAGTGTCGAAGGCAAGTGGATCGCTCATGGCTACGGTCAGCGTGTCGTCGGTCTTGAAGAGCGGAACGACTTTGTATCGGCGAGCCGTGTCCACAGTGAGCATATCCCTGATTTCGGGAGGGATTTCAAAATTCTCAAGGCTCATCATGTCCATCCCGAACTGGCTGGCCAGAACCGTAAGGATTGCCGCTTCTGAAAGTGTGCCCTGTTCGATTAGAACATCAACCGGTGTGTCATTTTCCTTGGAGATCGAAGATCGCGCGGTTTGCACCTGTTCGGCTGTGACCGCGCCTTTCTCCTGGAGAATTTCAAGCACGTATTCGTCGTTCGACGTCAAAAGAATTCCTCACGTTCTGCCGCACAATGACCGGATGTGGTTTGTCGTTTTGCCGCAACCCCGGCCATCGCGTCACAGTTTTACAGATAACACACGAACCTAATAATACCTGATTGCCAATTTTTATCAACCCGCAATAGCATTTTCCGGTAACTGACGGATTCCATTTTCTGCCCGCCGATTCTACCGCGCGACATCCAGTTTTGCCTCGAGTATCTGTTGAACCACTTGGGGATTGGCCTTTCCTTTGCTCAGGCGCATGACTTGTCCCACCAGGAATCCAGCTGCCGCTTTTTTGCCGTTCCTGAAGTCGGCAACAGATTTAGGATTCTCCTTCATGGCCTGGATCACAAACGTCTCGATGGCATCTGAATCGCTGACTTGCACAAGTCCCTTCTCGCGTACGATCTTTTCAGGGTCTCCGCCTTTCTCGAAAAGCTCGGCGAATATCTCCTTTGCCGTGGACGCATTGATCGTTTTGGATTCCACCAGTTTTACGAGTCCGGCGAGTGCCTTCGGCGTGATTGCAACATCACTGATTTCCTTTTCCTTCTCGGAAAGGAGGCGGAGCATTTCCGTCATCATCCAGTTCGATATTGTTTTTGGGTTTCCGGAAAGTGCGGACGTTTGCTCAAAATAATCGGCAATCCTTTTGTCGGCCACCAGCACCCCGGCGTCATATTCCGGCAGACCATATTGGTTTACGAACCGGTCGTGCCGGGTGCCTGGAAGCTCAGGCAGTGTCCTTTGCCACGCCTCAACTTGTTCAGACGAGAGAACGACTGGCATGAGGTCGGGTTCAGGAAAGTACCTGTAATCATGGGCGTTTTCCTTGGAACGCATTTCCGTTGTCACGCCCGACTCGGAGTCCCATCGTCTGGTTTCCTGGCTGATCCTTCCGCCGGCCTTCACAACGGAGAGTTGCCTGTCTATTTCATATTTGAGCGAGTTGAGAACCCCCTTGAAGGTGTTCAGGTTTTTGAGTTCGGTTTTGGTGCCGAGATCCCTGCTTCCTTCCGGCGCGACACTGCAATTCACGTCGCATCTGACGTTCCCTTCCTCAAGGTTGCAATCGCTCACTCCTGCGTAGAGCAGGATCTGCTTCAATGCCAGCAGGTAGGCAAATGCCTCTTCAGGGGTGTGCATGTCCGGTTCGGAAACTATCTCCATCAGGGGGACGCCCGCGCGGTTGAAGTCAATCCCGCTCATGCTTTCAAAATGCGTGTTCTTGGCGACGTCTTCCTCGAGATGGATGCGCGTGACGCGGACCGGCCTTTTCAGACCCTTGACCTCGATGCCAACCGAGCCGCCAATGCACAAAGGTTTGTCGTACTGCGAAATCTGATAATTTTTCGGCATGTCAGGATAAAAATAGCTCTTGCGGTCGAATTTGCTGTACCGGCTGATCTCAGAGCCAATCATCAACCCGGTCAGCACGGTGAGGCGGATGGCTTCCCTGTTCATGACCGGCAGCGTTCCCGGATAACCGAGGCAGAGAGGACAGACGTTCGTGTTCGGAGGATTGCCGAATTTCGTCGTGCAGCCGCAGAACATTTTCGACTGCGTCTTCAGTTGCACGTGCACTTCCAGTCCGATTGTAGCGACGTATGTCATCTCAGCCTTTCATGGGAAACCTGCCGCGTTCGCTCTCGAACGCATAACCAGCACGAATGATATTCTCTTCCTTGAAGGCCGGCCCGAGAATCTGGAGTCCGATGGGCAGATTTGTTTTTGTCAGCCCGCACGGAATGGAAAGGCCGCATATGCCGGCGAGATTCGCTGTTACCGTGAAGATATCGCCGAGATACATTTGCAGCGGATCGCCAGTTTTTTCTCCAAGACGGTATGCCGGGGTGGGGGATACAGGTGTTATCAGCGCATCGCATGTTTTGAATGCCTTCTCGAAATCCCCCCGTATGAGTGTGCGAACCTTCTGGGCCGAAAGATAATATGCGTCATAGAAGCCACTGCTCAGGACATAAGTGCCGAGGATTATGCGCCGCTTCACTTCAGGGCCGAATCCCTGTGCCCGGCTTTTCCCGTACATATCTATTGGATCTTCCGCCCCGTCTGCCCGCAGGCCGTAACGCACACCGTCGAAACGGGCGAGATTGGCGGATGCCTCTGCGGTGGCTATGATGTAATAGGTAGAGATTGCGTACTCCGTGTGCGGCAGGCTGATGTCAACGATCTCAGCGCCGAGTCCACGGCATTGCTCAACGGCATTTCGCACTGCCTTCTCGACATCGGCATCCATGCCTTTGGTGGAATACTCGCGCGGCAATCCAATCCTGAATCCCTTCAGATCCTTTTTCAGATACGCATCATAATCTGGAACCGGCTCATCAACGGAGCTCGAATCCAGTTCGTCGCGGCCCGCCATGATCTGAAGCAGAAGGGCTGCATCAGCCACGTCTTTAGTGAGCGGGCCAATCTGGTCCAGGGAAGACGCATAAGCCGTCAGTCCCCAGCGCGACACGCGCCCGTATGACGGTTTGAGCCCGACGCAGCCGCAGAATGCGGCAGGCTGACGGATCGAACCGCCTGTGTCCGAGCCAAGCGCTGCAATGGCCTCGCCGGCGGCGACTGCCGCCGCCGATCCGCCGCTCGATCCGCCCGGCACATGATCGTGGTTCCACGGGTTGTGAGTGACCTTGTATGCAGAATTCTCGGTCGTCGAACCCATTGCGAACTCGTCCATGTTCGTGCGGCCCAGGAAAACTGCGCCTTCCGCACGGAGCCGCGCTACGGCCGTGGCGTCGTACGGCGAGACATATCCTTGAAGGATTTTCGAGGCGCATGTGCACGGCTGATCCTTGACGTTGAGAACGTCCTTGATCGCGATCGGAACGCCGAGCAGTCTTCCTTCTCCGCCCTTGGAGCGGGAAAGGTCCGCCGCCCTGGCTTGGGCAAGCGCGTATTCGCCGTCAACGCCCAGGTAAGCGCATATTTCCTTGTCGCGTTCTTTGATTACATCGAGTAAGTCGCAAACGAGTTCTTCCGAGGTGCACTGCCGGCTTTGCATCATCGCAAGCGCTTCTCGAACAGTCATATTGTTCAGGTTAAGAGGCACGACGTTGTTCTTCCTATTCCACGATTTTTGGTACCATGAACTGATCGCCGGATTGCAGTGGCGCATTTTTGAGGGCTGTCTCGCGATCGAGTCCCGGCTTGACGACGTCGTCGCGGAGCACATTCTGCAACAGCTTTGCGTGCGAAGTAGGTTCTATGTTTCTGAGGTCAAGTTCGCTGATCTTCCTTACGTAGCCGAGAATCTCGTCGAGCTGCTTCTGGTATGTCTCTATTTCATCGGGAGCGAGATTAAGCCGCGCCAGATGCGCGACATAGGTCACGTCTATTTTGTCGATATCTGTTGGTTTGGATGCGGACATGACAGAATCATAACAAGTGTATTAGAAGCCAAAGCACTAGCGCCACGATAATGACCATAAAGATTGCCCTGTTGCGCTGCATGCTCTTTTCGCGGCGCAAAACCTGCACAGTCTGAAAACTGCTCGCGAAGTAATCTTTGAACCGTTCTTCATAGACCTTGCTGGTATCCTGGGTGGATTGGGCTTGAGTCTCTGGTTTCTTCCCTGGAGTCCCGTATTTTGGAATCTCGTGCGTGATTTCCGGCCTGGCATGCGTCACATGCGTATCAGGCTTCTTTTCGGGGGTCAGCGGTTTGCTGAGGCGGGCAGGCGGTGCGGTCTTTTCGGGCTTTTCCACGAATTTGGATAAAGTTTTTATTTCGCTTTCCACCAGAGAAAGATCTTTGCCTATCCGCTTGATCTTTCTGTCGAGAATGGAACTTTTTTTAAATAGAGCGCTCATAGTGCGAACCCGAACTCAGCCAGTTTGTCTGCGTAAGCTTCAATCCTGTCGAACCCATTTCACATGTGCTTGAAAGCAATCCCGAGATAAATTACGAAAAACAGGCTCAAAATCGCCAGTAATGGAAGGGTTACGGCCACGCCAATCTTCAGCCAGTAAATGAATCCTCCTTCTATGCCCGTTCCTCCACCCAAGCCTTCCAGGGCATCCACCTGGTCCTTTGCTGCGCTCTTGTGCCAGCTTGAGGCGTCAATTCTTGCCAGGGCCTTCTTGTAATCCATTCTCGCGTTCTCGACCATGACCAGCGCTTTGTTGAGTTCTTCCGCGAAAGTGTCGTCTCCCCACGAATTCTCGTTGATGTTCCTCAATTGGGAGAGATTGCTTTTGAACCGGTTGCGGGTCTCGGAAAGAAGCTCAACCATGCGCGTGGCTTCAATCTCTTCCTTTTCCACCGTAATTATGCCGCGGTCAAGTTTCTCCATAACATCATGCTTGCCGTGCTCGTATTCTTCCTGTTTGCGGCTGAGCTCCTGGAGCCTATTCTTCTCCCTTTCGAGTTCCTCCTGCTTCATCCGAAGGTGCTCGATCTCCTGGACTGCTGCGGCCACATTGCCGGATACTTCCTCTTTTTGCTTGGCCATGCGGGCAGTTGTTGCCTCCGTCGGCGCTCGCATCGTGGCCGTCTCTTTCACTTCAGGGCTCTCCACTGGTTTTACGTCCGGTTGCAACAGATCGTCATCAAAGAAGTCGGTGCTCATCGTTCAATCCTCCCTGTTCTCACAGTCATCTACGGTATTGCCAGTACTTGTCCAACTTTTAATGTATTCGATTTTCCAAGTGACTCCAGATTTGCGTCCCTGATGATTTTCCACTTGGTTTTATCTCCATATAGTTGAGCGGAAATGCTCGATAAGTTGTCGCCGCTTTTCACTACGTATGTCCGGGAACTCTTCCGATCGCGGACGGCGGTATCGGCGCCAGCCGGAGAGTTCGATCCGACTCCGTGGCTGCCGACCATTTGAAATTCATTACGAGCGTCGTGTTTTCCATTGCCTTCTTCCAGTTTGTTTGTTGTAGCACCGGCCTTCAGTTCCATGCCAGCCGTATCTTTGGCGACGCTGAGAGTCAGCGATAAAGTATTGGTGGCAAGCGATTTCTCCGCCGTCAGTATCTTCTCCTCGATCATCGTCTTCTTTTCCGTCTCGGGCCGCAATTCCAAATATTGCCGGTAATGGCTGATTGCTCCGGCATAGTCTTTTCTGTAATCATGAAGCAACAGGGCAAGGTCGAGATGGGCCCTGATAAGTTTCCTGTTCTTCTCGATAGCTTCCGTATAGAGACGTATGGCGTCATCTATTTCACCTTCATTCTGCTTTTCGCGCGCCTGCTGGATCAACGGGTTGCGGGCTTCCTGTTCTTCACGGAATCTTACGCTTCTTGAACAACCGCCTGGCAGCGTGATGGAAAGAAGGAGAAGGCCGCAGATTGTCAAACGTTTTATGTTAACCATTTGCTGTCCAAGAGACGACTCCATCCGTATGATTGCGACAAAATCCAATTGAATTCATACTCGCAAAAAAGAACTTGCCTGTCAAACGGCAACGCCGCACTATCACAACTTATTACTGGAACGCCAGTTCCGCCTTTTGGAACGACATGAATGCGAGGTTTGTATGGCGCAGATAGATGCGGATTTATTGAAGATTCTTGCCTGTCCGAAATGCAAGACCGGTGTCGTTCTGGAAGGCGATACGATCAGATGCACGAACAGGGAGTGCGGGTTGAAATATCCCGTCCGGGACGGAATTCCTGTCATGCTTACAGAAGAAGCTTTGCGACCGTAGCGGTAGAATAGTGTCTGAAGCTGGAGAAACCGTGACAATAGAGAAGATCACCAAACCGCGGATTGACGAATGATGAGTTCCTAATAATGAAGTGTGGGAAACGCTCGTATCGTTTTGTGGATAGTCAGAGACTTCGATGTTCGACATTCATAATTCGGAAACCTGCGGTTCGTAACGGGGTGCGGGCTGTTGCCCAGCTTGAAATATGAGCGAGAATACCCAAAAACATGAAGGAACCGACGATCCGTCATGGGACAGCGCCCGGCGTCAGGTAGGGCAGGGGCTGTTCAGCGTCATTATGCCGGCCCACGATCTGGGAACTTCCATTGCCGCCAATATCATGGAAGTGCACGGCGTGTTTTCCGGCAGGTTTCCTTTTGAAATTATCGTCGTTGATGACGGCAGCAGCGACAACACAAGGGAGGAAATCGAGAAGCTGACAGCTGTTCTGCGGGAATTGCACCCCGTCTATCTCGACAGGAATGGCGGTAAAGGCGCCGCGCTGAAGCGTGGATTCGAGGCGTCGCGCGGCAACTTTGTTCTTCTCCTGGATGCCGATCTCGACCTCCCGCCGGCTCAGGTCTGGCGCTTTTTCGAGATTATGGAACGCGAGACGTCCGATGTCGTGATCGGCTCCAAACGTCATCCTGACTCGCAATTGAATTACCCGTGGCATCGCAGACTGATGAGTGTCATATATTTCGCGATGGTCAAATTTCTCATCCAGTTGCCGATACGGGACACGCAAACCGGAATGAAGCTCTTCAAGCGCGAGGCTCTCGAATGGGCTTTCCCTCGCATGCTGGTAAAGCAATTCGCGTTTGATCTTGAAATGCTGGCCATCATCCATGAGAAAGGCTATAGCATCGCAGAATCGCCCGTTCAGCTCAAGTTTCAGGGCACATTCGGCGGCGCAAGCGTGCAATCTGTAAAACAGATTCTGCACGATACGCTTGCCATATTCTATCGTCTTCGTTTGCTCCATTATTATCAGACGGCCCGTGAGACCCGGATGCCGTCGCCACCACCTCTGGTTTCAATTGTGATCGCCTTACCGGCGCCGACTCCATATCTCGAGGAATGCCTGCTGGGAATCGGGAAACAAACGTACTCGAAATATGAAGTCATACTTCTGCCAGACGAACCGTCCGGCAGAAAATGGCCCGCCGGCGTTCGTGAAATGCCGACCGGACGCATCCGACCCGCTGAGAAAAGGAACATCGGTGTGCAGCATGCGGAAGGAAGCATTATTGCGTTCATAGACGATGATGCCTTTCCTGTCGAAAACTGGTTACAGCAGGCCGTTGTCTATTTCTCAGACGAGACCATAGCAGCAGTGGGTGGTCCGGCAACGACTCCGGACAATGATCCATACATGGCGCGGCTGGGCGGACGGGTCTACAACAATCGGCTTGTCTCCGGCAATTACCGCTACCGCTATGAACCCGAGCGTGTGCTCGAAGTGGAAGACTACCCGAGTTGCAACCTCATTGTGCGCGCGGATGTAATGCGACAACTCGGCGGGTTCCGCGCCGATTTCTGGCCGGGTGAAGACACCTATCTTTGTCTCGAGATAGTCAAACATCTGAACAAAAAGATAATCTACGATCCGCGTGTGCAGGTGTTTCATCACCGGAGAAAACTCTTTCTTCCGCACCTTCGCCAGATCGCACGCTATGCCCTTCATCGCGGTTACTTCGCCAGGATGTTTCCGGCCACATCGCGAAAGCTGTCGTACATGATTCCGTCCCTGTTCGTGGCCGGCGTAATTCTGGGCGGATTGGCTTCCATCTTGTCCCCGGTCTGTCGCATCCTGTACATTTCGGTCCTGAGCCTGTATGGTCTGGTCACGTTCGCATCCAGCATCAGCGTGAATCCTGTGAAATGGATTTTAACGTGGATGGGCGTTGTGCTGACGCATCTGGTTTACGGCGTGAGATTCGTCGTAGGTCTGTTTGCCTCCAGAATGCCTGGAGAAGTGCGTAATTTTGATCATCCGTCGGAGGAGACGAAGAAGTGAGAAGTGACGGCAGTGTGAAAGACCGGCATTCCAAGAAAATTGGAATACTGGAGTGTTGGAATACTGGAATGCTGTTTTCTTGCATGGTTATGGGCTGGAACCATGGCCCTGTTGACGATTTGGCTCCGGCCCACGACAATTTGAATGGGCAAAGCCTCTTTCATGGCTTTCCATTATTCCATATTTCCATTATTCCAATTTTCAAAAGCATGCTGCAGTCACTACATAAGCCGCAGTCGCAAGTGGATTATTCTCAGGTCTCAGCCATATGAAAATAGCCATCGCATATCCGCCAATTCCTTCCGGCAAAGGCGTGCCTTTGATTTCGCAGAACCGCCAGTTCCAGTGGTTTCATACGCCAACATACATTTACCCGGTCGTCCCGTCATGCGCCGCAACGATGGCTAAAAAAGCAGGGCATGACGTCTATTGGCTCGATGGTATTGCCGAGGAATGGAGCGCGTTGGAGTTCAGCAGGCGTGCCGCGGAAATTGCCCCGGACTTGATGGTCATCGAAGCGAAGACTCCCATCATTAACGCATATTGGGCGGCAATAGACAAACTCAAGCTGGCGCTTCCAAGGACGAAATTCGTTCTCGTTGGCGATCATGTCACCGCGCTGCCTGCGGAAAGCTTCGGGAAGTGCAATGTCGATTTCGTGCTCACAGGCGGCGACCACGACTTCCTGCTCATCAATCTTCTGGCTCATATCACGAGCGGCAAAGCGCTCGAACCAGGCATCTGGTATCGCAAGGATGGCGAGGTGAAGAACACGGGCAAGTTTGTATTGGAGCACGACTTACGCGGCATTCCGTGGATTGACCGCGATCTTACGCATTGGAAACTTTACAGCGAACGGAACGGCAATTTCAGGAAGACACCCGGCACCTATATCATGTCCGGTCGCGACTGCTGGCACGGCAAGTGCACTTTCTGCTCATGGACGACTCTCTATCCCAGCTTCCGGGCACGCGATCCGATTGATGTTGTCAATGAGATTGGCGATCTGATCGAACGATACAAGGTTAAGGAAATCATGGACGACACCGGTACTTTCCCGGTGGGCGAGTGGCTCAATACTTTCTGCCACGAGATGATCAAGCGTGGCTATAACAAGCGCGTGAACATTGACTGCAACATGCGGTTCGGACGCCTCAAGCTGGAAGATTACAAGCTGATGAAAGAGGCCGGATTCCGCTTCATGCTGTTCGGGCTGGAGTCTGCCAACCAGGCCACGCTCGATCGCCTGAAGAAGGGAATCAAGGTTGCCAATATACTCGACGGCGCGGAGGCTGCATCAAGCGCCGGACTGGACGTGCATGTGACCGTCATGTTCGGTTATCCATGGGAAACCTCCGAAGATATTGGCCGTACTGTGGCGCTGGCCAGGGAGCTGCTCATTCGCGGGATCGCGTCAACTTTGCAGGTGACGCTGGTCATTCCATATCCGGGTACGCCGCTCTTTCGCGAGTTGGAGGCAGGCAATCAATTGCTCACCAGCAATTGGGACGACTTCGACATGCGGATGAACGTGATGAAGGGGAACGTGGGCGAGGACGAAATCAAGGCTGCCATCCGCAAAGTCTACCGCGGATTCCTTAATCCGATGGCGATCTGGAATCGAATCGTCCACACTCATCATCTCTGGGACGACATCAAATTCTATTGGCGCGGCTTCCTCTCTCTCACAGGCCACCTCCGCGATTTCAAGTGATCATCCGCACAAAGCTGACCAAGGAAAGCGGCGGGGGAGAAAATTGGGATTCGCTGAGCGGCGTATTTCGAGAAATGCCTGGCGTTTCCAGTCACTATTGGCACATTAAGACTTAACGCTGCTTCCATGAAAATGACGTCATCGGGATCGGGCAGCGTATCAGCATGTCTCACAGGGGAAAACGGCGCAAACAATGCGCGTGAACGGATTGTGTCAAGCAACGGATGGATCTTGAAAGCTGGGAACTGGAAGTTTGGGCGACTCAGTACATCTTCATACTCTGCCATGATTCTGTATGTGACAACGGGCTGACGAAGACCGCAAGTGACAAATCTTGTGGTAGGGCGCGGGCGCTGCACGCGCCGTGTCGTTAGAATGACAAAGATGATACACGGCGGGTCCGGCCGGGTCCGGCGTGCCACGGCCTAGCGTACTCGCGAAGACGGGCTGCCCCGCCCTTGCCACCCTGTAACTGATGCACCCGTGAGTGGTACATGACGACGGATGTCCCTCGCTGTGCTTTAGACGATCCCAAGAGATTTGCTCATTCTGCGACACCTCGTTGACACCCTTGAAGCAGCGGTCCGCAAGATGCGGTCCCTTCAGGGAAATGTTGCGCGAAATGCATTGTCTCAAGCAGAACAACCGTTATCAGCCAAGGATCTGGGAGCACGTAGACTTGTTGACAGCATGGTGTTGGCGTGTGATATTGGCAGTGAAAGGTAACACTATGAACAAAAAGCCTCTCTGTCGCTTTAGCATCTCGATGAATGGCGATCTGGTCGCGCAACTCGACGGCATGATAAAAGCCAGGGGCTACGCCAACCGTTCCCAAGCCGTGGCAGACATGGTGCGCGCACAACTTGTCGAGCATCATGCACAGATTGGGAATAGCGAGATCGCCGGCACGGTGACGCTGGTCTATGATCATCACAAGCGAAACATCCAGGCGCTGCTGACGGATATTCAGCACGATCATGGCAACCTCATCATTGCTGCCATGCATGTGCATCTGGATCATCATAATTGCATGGAGGTGCTGGCCGTTCGAGGCAGGGCCGACGCCGTCAAGGAATTCGCCGACAGGTTGATAGCGGCCAAGGGTGTCAAACATGGGAAATTGACGGTTACTACGACAGGCAAGGAATTTGCAAAATAGGAAGGATGACAATCGATGCACATTCCAGACGGATATCTGGGACCGGCAACGAGCGGTTTCTTTTATATTGTCATGCTCCCGCTTTGGGCGGCTGCATCCCGGATCGTGAAGAAAACGTTGCGGGCAAAGCAGGTGCCGTTGCTGGCCATTGGGGCGGCATTCAGTTTCGTGATCATGATGTTTAATGTGCCGATTCCGGGTGGATCAACAGGGCATGCGGTTGGCGGAGTGCTGGTGGCCATTCTGCTTGGACCATGGGCGGCAATGATCGCGATCACCGTGGCGCTGGTGATTCAAGCGCTGCTTTTCGGCGACGGAGGGATCACGGCGCTCGGGGCGAATTGTTTTAACATGGCAACCGTTATTCCGTTTGTCGGATATTACACCTATGTGTTGATCAGCGGGAATGCGGTCGTCAATTCTAACAGGCGCGTAATTGCCGCTTTTATCGCCGGCTATGTAGGAATCAATGTTGCGGCGGCACTGGCCGGTGTGGAGTTTGGATTGCAGCCGCACCTATGTCGCACGGCATCGGGTCAGGCTCTCTATTGCCCATATGGACTCAAGGTGGCCGTGTCCGCCATGGCTGGAGGGCATCTGCTGGCATTCGGATGGGTGGAAGCCATCGTGACTGCACTGGTGGTCAAGTATCTTCAGAAACAGACCCCGGAATTGCTGGGGCGGGAAGTGCGCTGATGAAACTGACGACGAAACTATGGATCGGACTCGGCATCTTCATTTTTCTCTCTCCGTTGGGGTTAATTCTGCCGGAGCATTTCAAGGCTGGTGGCGCGTGGGGAGAATGGCAAGTCGACGAAATGGACAAGTTGGTGGGATATGTTCCTCAGGGGATGAAACATGTCTCCGATCTTTGGCGCGCGCCGATGAACGATTACTCTTTCAAAGGATGGGGAGAAAAGGGGTGGGCACATCAGAGTCTCGCGTATGTAATTTCCGCCATCGTAGGCTCGGTTCTAATTGCCATGGTCGTCTGGTTGCTTGGGAAACTGCTGATAAAGAAAAAGGATATATAAGCTGTGGCGCGCAGAAAAAGTTTTATCCAGAGCAGCATTGGCGATATTCTTGAATTTTTAAAGCGAGTGCTGTTTGCCGATGAAACTGCGGCGTTGCCCGGGCTGTTGCAGTCGCTCGATCCACGGGTGAAAGTAGCGACATTGACGGCCTTTCTCTTCCTGACGCTCTTTACGCACAGTATCTGGATGTTGGGTCTGCTCTATTTGCTTTGCCTGGTCATGGTAGTGCTGTCTGGAATTCATCTGGGTTCGTTTCTTCTGCGAACATGGGTCTTCATTCCTCTTTTTTCGCTGCTGATAGCCGTGCCGGCTTTGTTCAGTTTCGTTTCGCCAGGTACTGTGGTTTTTTCGATTGGATCCATGTCGGTCACGCGGCAGGGCATCATGGCTGTGGCTTTTTTTATTGGTCGGGTTATTACCTCGGTCTCCTTGACGGTTCTGCTCAGCATGACCACCAGGCATGTGGAGTTGCTCAAAGCTTTGCGCGCATTTGGAGTACCCCAGATGTTTGTGATGGTACTGGGCATAAGTTATCGCTACATCTATCTGTTTGTGGAGATTGTCGAAAACACGTATCGCGCCATCAAAAGCAGGGTGGGAACGGACATGCATTACCGGAAAGGCCAGCGCATTGTCGCATGGAACATGGCCCAGCTTTGGAAGAGGTCGTATCAGCTAAACGAGCAGGTGTATTCCGCCATGCTCTCTCGCGGTTTCAATGGCGAGCCCGTGTCGTTAAGCCATTCGGAGGCGAGGACCAGAGATGGTTTCTGGCTGGCCGGATGCATTGCAATCCTTGGCCTGCTGATTTATGCTGAATGGGGAATTGGAATCTGAGCATGCCAACGGAAACCATTTTTGATTGTCGCGATGTCCACTACTCATATCAGGGGAAAATACCGGCTCTTTGCGGCGTGAGCATGACGATTGTCGCCGGGGAAAGAATCGCACTGGTGGGCGCCAACGGTTCAGGCAAATCAACCCTGCTTAATCTGATGGACGCACTGCTTTTTGCAGATCTGGGTGAAATTGCCTTCCGCGGCAGGACTCTTACGGAAGAAGCTTTCGGTAATGAATCATTCTCCGTAGACTTCCGCAAGCGGGTTGGACTGGTCTTTCAGAATCCCGACGTGCAACTATTCTGTCCAACAGTCCGCGAAGATATTGCATTCGGGCCGCTCCAGCTTGGCGTTGATGAACAGACAGCAAAACACCGCATGGAATCTCTGGCCGAGACATTGAAGATCAGCCACCTGCTTGATCGCTCTCCACATCAATTGAGTGTAGGCGAAAAACGAAAAGTGGCACTTGCCGGGATTCTGACCATTGATCCGGAAGTTCTCCTTCTGGACGAACCAACCGCGGGCCTTGATCCGAGAACCACGACGCAATTGATAGGTATGTTGGACCGATTTGCGCATGCGGGCAAGACCATTATCACAGCCACGCATGATCTTCATATCGTCGAAGACATTGCCGACAGGGTTTACGTCTTCGGGCAGGACAAGAAAATCGCAGGCAGTGGAAGTCCGCAGGAAATACTGGCGAATAGCTCACTGCTTCAGGCAAACAATCTTATCCACGTCCATCACCGGCATGCGGGCGATCATGAAAAGCTTCGCACGCACGGTTGAGTTGCGTCATGATCTTTGACGCGTCGACTATTTGATTTCTATGAATTTGGTGCCAGCCGCGCCGCAGACTGTGCATTTGTCAGGAGCGCTGTCCGAGACTGTGTTGCCACACACCTGACAGACGAAAATCTTCGTCGCAGGCAGGTCTCGGCCCTCCTTCAGCGCGCCCGCAGCCTGATTATACAAGCCGTGATGGATCTTCTCGACGGCCATGGCAAGTTCGAACGATTTCAGGGCAACCTGATGGCCTTCCTTTTTCGCTTCCGCTACGAAGCCTGGATACATCTTGGTGAACTCATATCCTTCGCCCTCAATGGCAGCCTGAAGATTTTCAGCTGTGCTCTTCACGCCGTCCATCGCCCGTAAGTGTGCATGCGCATGCACAGTCTCGGCTTCCGCAGCCGCGCGGAACAGCTTTGCGATCTGCGCTTTCCCTTCCGCATCCGCCTTTTTGGCGAATGCCAGATACTTGCGATTAGCCTGACTCTCTCCCGCAAACGCCGCCTTCAGATTGTCCAATGTTGCCATCTTCGTTCTCCTTGATATGTGCCCACCGAGTTAGTTCTTTACAGACGACTTAAATGATTGCGCTGTCTGGAGCAGTGCCAATAGAGCTTTGCGTTCGTTCAAGTTGCTGGCGCCTTCGCCGTGTGTGCATGCGGCAAACACCTGGCCGCCGACTGTGAAAATCACCACGTCCGCATGTCCGTCGTCGCCGTCATCCGCCTCGTTTCCGCTGCCAAGAAGAAGTTTGGCAGGCGCACCGGCGATCGTGATGTCGTTCGTTGTAGAGGCCTTGAATCCTGTGAACTCGCTCTTGATTACCTCAGGGACATGCGCAATGGCATCGTCCGGCGTCTTTGCGTCGGCCACACTCCATAACTCGCAGATCAGTTGCTTGGGAATCTGGACGATGGTCTTATTGTCTTTGGTAATGACTTTAGCGTATTTCGGGACTGCAAGACTCAAGGCCGGAGAAGAGTTCGTGGAAGTAGTGCCAGCGTGAATGTCAATTATTTGTTCCTGTGCCTGAGCCAGGACAGCTGCGAAAACGAACAACATGACGAATGACGCAATACGCATAAATAGTTCCTTCAGTTAAAGCCACATTTTGATTGGGCAGAATATGCGCCGTTGAACGCCCGTTGTCAACGGGGTAAAAGCCATTTTTCATCTTGTATTCGTTGCGGCTGTGTCATAACTTATTGCCGTTTTCAGGGGATGGAGTTCCCCTTCAACCGTCCGTGTCAAACGGACTGATGACTCCTACTGCCGGTTTTGGGGTGGTGGGTGTCGTTGAATCGAATCCCCCACCAATATAATGGCTTTGTGACGCAACATAAACGCGGGGCGCTACTGTCGTCTTTGCATAATGAAAGCTTTCTTGGTCATGTTAGGCGGCAGCATTGGCTCGGTCCTGCGCTATGGCGTAACCATGCTATGCATGCGAATGTTCGGCGCTGATTTTCCAGTCGGAACGCTTGTCGTCAACTTGGGTGGGTGTTTTCTTATCGGGGTGGCGATGGCGCTGGCGGAACGTAACACTCTGATCACTCCTGCCTTGCGTGTTTTTTTTGTGACAGGATTCCTGGGTGGGCTCACCACATTTTCAAGTTATGCATGGGAGAGCGTTAATGCCTTGCGCTCGGCCGACTTTGGGACGACGGTCTTCAATATCTTGATCAACAATATCGCGGGCCTCGGCTTGGTTGCGGTTGGTTTCTGGAGTGCCCGCGGATAGGAGGAAGAAATGGCACTGAATTATCGCGTCATCGAGGTGTTCACGAGCGAAGCGGCCAGATACAAGGGGCATTCGCTCAGCATGACTCTTGTGCAACGAGTAAGGGATATGCGCATTGCGGCGCGTTGCATGGTGTCGCGTGGCATGGCTGGCTGCTATGAGAATGGCGAGGTGGCCACTAATGGTATTGAGGTCCTTTCCTTCAATATGCCGCTCAAGATAGAGATCGTGCTTCCCGCAGCCGAATTAGACCGCGTTTTGCCGGTTGTCGAAGAACTCGTTACGGATGGAATTGTAATGGTCAAGGAAATGGATATTCGCGTCCATCGCGTCAACGCCCGTCTGCTACCTCGCAATCTTCTCGTAAGGGATATTATGACGCGAAATCCCCGCTCGGTGTTCCTCACGGCCAATGCCGCCGATATTGTGCGCATTCTGCTTTCGAGTACGTTCAACGGCGTACCAGTCGTTGACGGCAATCATAAACCGGTCGGGATTGTAACGCAGGGCGATCTAATCGAGCGGGCCGGAATGCCAATTAGAATCGGGCTTCTAAGGGCGATGTGGGAGAAGAACGATGACGTCAGTTTTGCGCGGCTGGCAGATAAAACAGCCTCTGAGATCATGACGCAGCCGGTCATCACCGTGCCAGAGGACATGCTCGTTCCCAAGGCGGTGGATCGTATGCTGGAGCACAATCTCAAACGAATGCCGGTTGTCAATTCGGACGGCATCCTCACGGGCATCCTGGCGAGGATAGATGTGTTCAAGACAATCACAAAGGAAGCGCCCGACTGGGCTGCCATCAGCAAACATGGGATTGACGTGTCTCATGCCCGTCTTGCCGGCGATGTCATGAGCCGGGAGGTACATACGGTGCAGAGGGCAGCTTCGCTGGAAGAAGTCATGCAGCTCATTGACGATACCGATCTCCAGCGAGTGGCTGTCGTTGATGAGGGCGGACGCCTGATTGGGATCATTTCTGATCACGATCTGCTGCGCCTTTTCGCCGGGCACCGCATCGGCATCTGGGACCTCGCGGCCAGCAAATTCACGTTTACGTCGATGGGGCAACGCCACAAGGCGGCCATAGAAGAGGCACGCAAACGCACGGCGGGCGAGCTGATGCGTGCCGATTTCGCGTTCGTGCCTGAGGACACGCCGCTCAATGATGTCATTCGCCTGATGATTGCGAAACAAATCAAACGGGTTCCGGTCATCGGTCCGAACGGGGAACTCAAGGGCGTGATCAGTAGGGACTCTTTATTGCGTGCCTCTGCGGCCGACGCATCTGATGCCGGTTAGCCTTGGAAAACTGCGCGAAGTCTATTTATCAATAGTGACCTTGGCGTTCACCGCCGATTTAAGAACAACCTTATCAACAGTATCTTGTCCGGAAATTGCCCTCGTTGTACCGGGAGGTATGCTGGCTTCACTGGTAAAATGTTGTATTTGAAAACCGGATTTATCGTAAAGGTAGACGTTGAGCTTTCCTATAATGCGTTCTGGACTTTCATTTGCGATCTGAACCATCCATGCGATTTCTATCATATTCCCGTGCGGCTCGCTCTCGATGGGTTTCAGCTTCCATTCCACCAGCGTTATATTGTTTTCCGTCTCCGAACTGGTCAATTCATCTTCAATTTGCCTTGGCGGGTGGACGTCTGTATTGACAACAGGATTTTGCGGCGCAGCTGGGTTCGTGGCATTGACCACGTTTGAGATATCCTTTGCAATGTCGTTTGTCAGAATGTTTATCTTTCGATATGGGGCGGAAACGTTGGGAGGCAAAAGCAATCTCTGGTCGGGAGTCAGGTCCTCAACATTGGTGACGAGAATGCCGTTTTTGGTTTGAATCTCCACAGTGGCCGGATGACTGGCTACGATGTATCCCCTGATTCCCTGCCCGGATGTCAGCCATACCGTGTTTGTGAAATCATCGGCATTGAGCGTCGAGGCCGCCGCCAATAAGAGCGTAATCAGGCCTGCCATCTTGAATGTCTTAGACGTTTTCACGATTCGACTAATCCTCGCTATGCAGGCGCGGAGCCAGGTTTCCGATGCTTTTGCGCCAGACCAGTGACTATATCTGTGAAGGGCACTTCAATCCAAGCCTGATGTCATGCTCCAGCTTCCTCGCTGCAACGCAATTTGCATTTAGATATCAGGGTACATTATTCTGTTTTTGAATCAAACTGAAATATCTTCTGTCTTGCCATATTCTGTCGTAATATATTGGCCATGCGAAGACACATATATGGCTTGGTTGCCGGGTATCCGGTGAGCCGTCTTCGGGATAACTCCTATGGACAAGGGCGCCGATAGTAACCGATCCTTTTGGACAACAGGAACGCTGGCATTGCTGCTGGTCGCTGCCGTCCTTGCCGTTTACGCGCCAGTGATGAGGGGCAACTTCATCTGGGACGACGACACGCATGTCACCAAGAATGTTCTCACGGAGCCCAACGGCCTGTATCTCTCCTGGTTCACCACAGAGCAGCATAATTACTGGCCGGTCACATGGACGGCGCTTTGGTTCCAATGGCAAGCGTGGGGCACGAATCCGCACGGGTATCATGTGGTTACCATTCTCCTTCATGCGGCGTGCTGCCTGGCGCTCTGGCGGCTTCTGAAACAGCTCGATGTTCCAGGCAGCTGGCTTGCGGCGCTGATTTTTGCGGTGCATCCTGTCAACGTTGAAACAGGCGCATGGATTACGCAGCAAAAAAACCTGCTCTCGATGTTCTTCGGAACGGTTTCCGTGGGGATGGCGCTACGATCCATGAAGTCGGGTTCCGTTACGTGCTATGTACTCGCGCTTGTGATGTTTCTGACCTCGTTGCTGGCGAAGACCGCGACGGTGACGCTGCCTGTTGCGATTCTTGGTTGCATCTGGTGGCAGACTCGAACGTTGCGCTTCAAGGACTTCCTTTTCTCCGCGCCATTTTTTGCGCTGACTGCGGCTTTGAGCCTGAACGAAATATGGTTTCAGTATCACCGCGCAATGGCGTCGGACGTGCGCACGGACAGCTTCGTTTCCCGTTTGGTCACAGCCGGACACGCAATCATGTTTTATGCGTCGAAGATCGTTTTTCCATATAACCTGAATTTTGTTTATCCAAGCCCGGCGATCAACGTGCACTCGCCTGTTGCTTGGATGCCGGTCCTCATCATCGGCGTGGTCTTTCTGCTGGCGCTATGGAGAAATGATGGGTGGGGCAGGCCAGTGCTGTTCGGACTGGGTTATTACGTTGTGACACTGCTTCCGGTGGTTGGTTTTCTCAATATCTATTTCATGCGTTACTCGTGGGCCTCGGATCATTGGCAATACATAGCTGAGATCGGCTTGATTGCCTTCATTGTAGGCGCTCTCTGGCACGCATGTGCCCGCGCTTCCGCAGGCATTAGGGCTCTCGCGCTTGGAGCGGCTGCGCTCATAGTCATCTTTCTCGGTTCCCAATCCTTTGCCCGATGCAAGTTGTTTGTGAATGACGAAGCGTTGTGGCGCGACACAATCGCCAGGAATCCGGCTGCGTGGATGGCACGCAGCAACTACGCAGAAATGCTGATAGGGCAGGGGAGGCTGGATGAAGCTGTCGAACAGTTGAAATGCGCGGTCGAATCCAATCCTGCGAGCATGCCTGCAAGATTGAATCTGGCGAACGCTTTAATGAAGCAGGGCCGCGCAGCGGAAGCGGCTGATTGTCTCGATACGGCTCTCCGAATAGCACCAGAGAGCGCGGATGCCCATTATGAATGGGGCCGCCTCTGCCTGATGACAGGCACGCTCGACAAAGCAAAGCTTCACTTTGAGGCGTCGCTAAAACGACGTCCCTCATTGAGCGGTGCTTATGTGGGATTGGGTATGATCGAGGGTCGCAACGGAAACTACGACAAAGCGTTTTGTTTCATGTCCAAGGCGCTGCGGCTTGATCCTGACAATGCAGATACTTGGCATGCCGCCGGCGACATGATGTTCGAGCAAGGCAAATTGGAGCAGGCACTAAAGTATTATGGCAGGACGGCGCAGATTGATCCAACCTATGCCGATGTGCAAAACGATCTCGGCGTGACCTGCGCACGCCTTGGCAAACTCGATCTCGCCATCAAACATTTCCAGCAAGCTCTAAAACTCGTCCCGTCAGACCCGAAAGCCTCCTCGAATCTCCAGAAGGCGGTGAAGGAGAAGAAGGCGAAACGTTAAGCGATAATCGCTGGAGGACAGTAAAATGAAACGGCGTTCTGAAGCAATGTTCTTTGGTTCCGCGATGATCGTCGTGGCTGCTATGGCTTTGCTTGTTGGGAGATTCATGGAATCTCAAAACGCTCCGCCGGTAGAATATCCGGCGATGAGTTCGACATTGAGAGAAGATAAACTAATATCTCGAATGACCGAGGCCCAAATGCTCCATGAACTTCAGAAAACTGTAGTGCGTTTGGATAAATCCGGTGGGAATGCGGACACCATCCGGGAAATCAACATCGTCATGGATCAAATTATTCGGAACAATTGTATCTGGTGCTTTGAAACCAACGGAGTCTTGATAGATGGCAGCTTGGGAATGAATCGCTCGCTTAGCGATGTTGTTGAAGAAGTTCATACGTTTCGGCAAACCCATCCCGTGATGTATTCCGACCCTATTGATAAAAAGATCATGCTGTGGATTTTTAGGGACCATAGCCTCGGTAATCTTCTCTGCACAAACAGACTGGCTGATTTGCTGGCATCTACCAACGTTGATTCAGAACACGTATCTGGCGGCTACGGTCCAAAAACAGGGTCATAGAATCCAGGCAGTATGGCATTTGTGTCAGAGTCATCCGGCATTTTATTCCGGCGTATCAGGTGATCTCTGTTTTTACGTGTTTAGCGCACATTTTGTCCTTGAGAGTTTG
>CAZASC010000034.1:0-29431 GCA_964487695.1 uncultured Victivallales bacterium | reverse complement strand
AATGGTCGGGGCGGCGGGATTCGAACCCGCGACTTTCAGCTCCCAAAGCTGGCGCGCTACCAGGCTGCGCTACACCCCGATGCAATCGCACTTCCATAACACCGGTCGCATTACATACAAACGGGGTAGTTCAAAATCAATCAATTAATTGAACTTTCATCAGAGTGGAGCTAAGGAAAAGCGAAGGTCGCTTTTCTCATTCCACCGATTGGAAATTCTCGGGGTGATGATTATATGGCTCCATGATGAAGAAAAATAGAAGTATTAAAAAGGTCATCAAGAGTAAACCAACAATCGAGGGAGCTGGCGTCCATTTAAAACGGGCGTTCGCTTTCAACGAAGTTCCAGCATTCGATCCATTCCTGCTTCTCGACGATTTCCGTTCGAACGATCCGAGGTTTTACAGTCCGGGCTTCCCCTGGCATCCGCATCGCGGAATTGAGACCATCACCTATGTCCTTCATGGAAAAGTCGAACATGGCGACAGCATGAAGAATGCAGGCGTTATCAATCCTGGGGATGTGCAGTGGATGACAGCCGGCAGCGGCATAGTTCATCAGGAAATGCCAAAGGGCGATGCGAACGGCCGTATGGGAGGTTTTCAGTTGTGGGCCAATCTTCCAGCCTCGCACAAGATGATGGCGCCTCGTTATCGCGAAGTGAAGCGCAAGCAAATACCGGAAGTCGCCGCAAAACACGGCGTGACCATCAAGGTTATTTGCGGCGAAGTCAATGGAACTCAAGGACCGGTTCGGGACATCATCACCAGCCCCGAGTATCTCGATGTGAGCGTTCCCGCTGGAACGGAATTCGTCCATCCAACCATACCGGGGCACACAGTCTTTGCGTATGTCATTGAGGGCAAGGCATGGTTCTGCCAGCAGAAGGATCCGTTCGCCTACGAAGTCGAAGGAACAAACTACTTTGACATACAAAGGGATGCTTTTATCGCCAACGAGACTCTTGTGTTGTTCGATGACGGCGAACAAGTCGTCGTTTCCACGGAGAAAGAGCCCGCCCGCTTTCTCCTCGTGTCCGGAAAGCCGATAGGCGAACCGGTCGCATGGTACGGTCCTATCGTAATGAACACACAAGAGGAATTGCAGATCGCCTTCGAGGAGTACAACAACGGCACATTCCTCAAACATTAGAACGCGTATGTAGCCGTCTTACAGCGTCGCACAAGTTTCCAACCAGCTCTGCAAGAACTTCAGGAGGCGTGACCAGCGGCGGCATAATATAAACCACATTGCCTAACGGACGAATGAGGATTCCCTTTTCAAACAACTCGCTCCGCACTATCTTCGCCAGTTCGCCACCAGTTCGGCCATCTTCAGATTTACCCAGTTCGACGGCAGCAATCATCCCCAGCGTTCTCACGTCTGCGACAAATGGCAAACCGCGCAGCCCGTCCAGTTTTGACGCAATGATGCTCCCCTTCTCCGCTGCCTGCTCTACGATCCCATCATCCTCATAAATCTTCAGGCTCTCCAGCGCCGTAGCGCATGCGATCGGATTTCCGGCGAATGTGTGACCATGATAAAAGGTGTGGTCCTCAGGCTGATCCCGAAAGGTTTCGTGGATTCCCTCTTTCACCACAGCTGCGCTGATTGGAAGGTATCCGCCGGACAGTCCTTTCCCGATGCACACGATGTCCGGGTCAATCCCTGAATGCTCGAACGCGAACATCCTGCCCGTGCGCCCAAAACCCATTGCGATCTCATCGACGATCAACAGAATGTTCTTCTCTTTACAGACCTCATGAAGCTTCTTGAGATATTTTGGCGAATAAATGCGCATTCCTGCCGCACCCTGACACAACGATTCGACGATGACGCCAGCCAGTTCGCCGGCATGTTCGTCGAGGATTTTCTGCATGGAAGCGAAACATTCCAGATTGCACTTTTCAGGCCTTTTGCCATGCGTGCATGTACCGCAGCAAGGCGATTCCGCCCGATACGCCGGAAACAGCATTGACCGGAATTGCCGGTGAAACGATTCGATGTAACCGACCGACACTGCTCCGATTGTGTCGCCGTGATAAGCTTCGTGAAACGATGCAAACTTGTTGCGCTCAGGATGACCGATATTGTGCCAGTACTGAATGGCAATCTTCAGCGCCGCTTCAACGGCACTCGCCCCATCGCTGGAGAAGAAGACGCGGCGTGATCCGCCCAGCAGTTCCACAAGCTCTGCGGCCAATTCGATAGCCCGCGGATGGGAAAGATTTCCAAGGATGCTGTGCTGAAGTTCGCGCGCCTGCTTCTCTATCGCGGCAATCAGGCGTGGATGATTGTGTCCCAGATTACAGGCCCACCACGAAGAAACCGCGTCGAGATAGCGTTTGCCTTCGCTGTCGTAGAGGTACGCGCCTTCGCCACGCACAATGATCGGCAGTCCATCCTTCAAGCCAGAATGCTTTGTGTACGGATGCCACAACGACGCCAAGTCTTTCTTCCGATAATCCTGCGTATTCATTGCCTTTGTCTTTTCTCAAGAGTGTCTCTCGCCAAGACGCCAAGGTCTATCGTCTTTGCGAACTTTGCGCCTTTGCGAGACCACATCTTCTTGTTCAACCCCGACACATAACTCAAGTGTCCAATCACAGGTATTCCGGACAATGACTCGATCATCTTCCGATTGTCAGCCTCTATGTAACTGCGTCGCGTCTTCTCCGTCTCGTTGAAAATTACACCCAGCATTTTCGCGCCTGCACGCCTCAGCTCCGCGAGAGAAAGCAGCGTGTGATTGATCGTACCCAATCCCGGCCTCGCCACAAGCACCACGGGTAATTTCAACATGGCGATAATATCAATCATCATCTTCTTGCCGCCTATCGGAACCAGAACTCCGCCAGCCCCTTCCGCAACGACCAACTCATGTCTGCCCGCCAATTCCCTGAGACACCCGGCAATCTTCCACAAGGATATCGCCTTCTTTGCTTTTGCCGCCGCAAAGTGCGGCGAACAAGCCGGCTCAAACCGATACGGACACATTAACTCAAGCTCTTCGGGAGAAGGAGCAATCCCCGCAGCCGCCAGCATGAATTCCAAATCAGGCGCAACCAGCTTGCCGCCGCGTTTCGCACAACCGGTCTGAATCGGTTTCATCGGCACCGCATCAACCCCGGCCTCTCGAAACAACCCGAGCAGCGCCGCCGACACAACCGTCTTGCCGACTCCTGTATCCGTTCCGGTAACAAATATGCCCCTTGGTTTCATGCTTGTTTTGTAAAGACCCACTTACTTCCTTTCCTTCAATTCCTTTGCAACTGACTCATTATACGCTTGCAAATCAGTGATGCTCAAAGTCCATGTCAGTGTTTGCTTTCCGTTTGCGTCCCGAATATCTTTCTTCAACGAGAACAAGAGATTTCCATCTTTCTCCTCATGCTTTGCAGGCTTTCCCTCGCCTTTTCCCGTCATTTGCGCGATGATTTTCCCAAGGACGTGGCAACTTGTTTCGGGTGCAAACTTCGCGACAAAATCAGTCATATATTTTTGCATGCTGCGAGCAACCTCGTCTTGGACACTTTCAATTTCGATATCCGGCAAAGTTGACAGGATAACATTCACGCCTTGCACCGGTTCACCGGCGACAGGATGCGGCAGAATGTTTATCGTGCGTTGGACACGGCCCGTCACTGAATCTGCCAGTAACATCTCATTGAATCCGCTTCCCCGCTTCTTGAAAATCAGATCGGGATATAGTTGATGACATTTATCGAGCAGTTCCGCCTGTTTTGGGAGTCGAATGGCATTCTTGCCAAGAGCCGCGTTCACAACTTCCTTTTCAACAACAAAAGTAGCCTCGTGTGATACCGGATCGTTGGTTGGATTATACGCAAATACTTGATCAAAGTTTTCGTTTCTTCTACCTACAACAACTTCGTACTTCAGAATATTGTAATCATAACCCGACGGTTTGTTGATCTTCTCTACGACTAGCTTAATGACATTTGTGCCGAATTTGAGACCGCCGATGACAGGGCCGCCCATTGACGTATCAATTATCGGGTCTCGAGGAGACTGCTTGTAGCCGTTAATCCATATCTCTGTATCATACCCTCCACTTTGGACACTTAGCATGCCTTGGACATCAATAGCTTTGACCTCTTTCGGCATGGTTGGGACTGCACCGTTCGGGTTGAAGAAGTCATTGGTCAATATGGATGAATAATCGCCCTTGGCGATCGCCTCCTCTGCTCCGGGAATTTGAGAAGGCATCTTTCCGCCAACCTCCTGCACTTTCCATGTTCCTTTCTCGCAGATGAAGTCAATCGTGTGGAAGGATGGCACAATGTACATATTGCCGGAATCTTTTGCGCCTTTTGGTCTCCCGAACAGGACGAGCTTGGCTGTGTCCTTATTCTGTCGAACAGCCAACTCCTCCAATCCATCCAGAGGCATCATCATGCTGGATGCACCTTTGAGGAGTTCGCCATCTAATATGTGACCAGTTGACATAATCAAATTCTTCCCCTCCAGAACCGAGAACGTTGATGAATACTTTTGCCACAAACTCACATCTCCAGTTTTCATTGCCTCATAGTATTTGGAATAAGTTGTTCGCAGTTGCTCTCTGAGGGGCGCATCACCTTTGGCAACGAGATTTGATGAGGATATGTTTGTTTCAGCAGACAGGCCACCAGTCCAGATAAACATGATTACGAAATATGTCAGAATAGATTTTATCTCAATCTCCCGATTATGATTCATCCAGTCAGCATTAAAAAAACATCTCCACTCTTCACATTCTCACCCCACCCGGCGGAACGCCGACCGGACGCCTTGTCTTTTCCCGCTCTTTTCCACGCGCTCATTCCCGGATCGAGGTTGGCTGGTTGTAGTTCTATCGGTAAACGTCCTTGCGATGTCGCACGCGCAGCACTTCAAGACTATGTGCGGTTGTTATGACTTCATAGACAGCCCGATAGTCGCCGATACGAATGCGGTAGATGGAGTCCGAGCCGTGAAGTTTCTGAACGCCATGAGGAAATGGATTGGACGCGAGGGCTTCGATCTCAGTTACAACGTTGGGAATAACCTGCCGATCAAGGTTCTTGAGTTCCCGGAGTGCTGATGGCTTCCAATCAATGCAATAGGTATCCATCCTTCTCCAACTCCGCTACAACCTGCTGATGAGGGATGGAAGGCTCATCCCGCCGCTCGGCTGCAATGGCGAGATCCCCAAGGTCTTCGATTAGATTGTCGAATTCCTCTATGGACAACAAGACCGCTGTCTTCCGGCCTTCCTCATCGGTCACATATTTCGGGTGAACCTGCAATAAACCTGACATAATTACCTCCATTTGTGAATAGTATTGCAGAAACCAACTCTCGAATCAATCTTTCCTGTCGTGCCAGCCAGCGCTTTGGTCGTATCTTCACTTTCACCTGCCGTCCGGCGTAACGCCGACCGAACGCCTTGTCAACTCCGCTCATCTCCAACGCGTGAAGCTGCTGATTCAGGGACCGGCGCGCCCCTTGACGGTTTTGTTCGTTCCGTCAGCGCCTTGCTGGAGCGTTGTCAGTTTTGCCTGCAGGGTGGTGGCAGCGAGAAGATCCTCCTCGGAGATGCCATGTGTACTCCTCAGAATCTCGTTAAGGATGGACAACGCATCCGCGGACTTGCCTGTCTTCATCGCTATTTCAGCGAGCCGCAGCTTCGCGCGAAACCATGCTGGAGTGTTTTGCTTCGCTTTTTGCAGAATCTTATTTGCCATCGCGCCGGACCGGCCCAGCAGCTCGGACTTCAAATACAGCATCGTCAGCGTATCCATGATGGTGATATTGTCATCGCACATCTTTTCGAGACGCGGAGCCAGCTTCACGGCTTCCGACACGCGGTCGGGCATGAGACAAAGCGTGTATGCAAGGTTGTTCATTATGTCCGCATCGTCAGGATAGTGTTTAAGGGCATTCTGCAGGATATCAACAGCGCGATCGGCGTTTCCGATGATCCGGCATGACTCCGCCGCAATAATGTACGTGGTTTTGTTCGTCGCGCCGGCCTGGAGGGCCGATTGCATTTCCTGCACTGCGTCCACAACTTCCCATCCGCCGCGCTTGAAGCGCACATAGCCGAGCATCTGCGACCACTGCGGATTGTCCGGTTCTTCAAGTCGCAGATTTCTCAACGCTTCAACCATTTCCGTGTCGGTTTCCAGCGCGCCATTGTCCGCCTTGATCTCTACTAATTTTTTGTAAAACGCGGGCAGTGGACGTAGCGATGCCTTGATTGCTCCCCTGGCGCATTCAAGCGCAAACCCGCGGTCTTTATCGAACAGCGCACACTGCATACCGACCATGTACGCCGGAAGCAAGCCGCGCGCCCGTGCAACGGAGTCTCTGGCGGCCATGGATGCGGCTTTCATCATTTTGCCGCGCAGAAAATATTCCGCCACCCGCGTCATGGCGGCGGGAGTGAAGGTCCTCGCTTTCGAGGCTTTCGCGAGTTCCTTGATCGCCCATTCCTCCGTCGCACCTTTTAGTTGTGTCCGGATGACTAGCTCGGCAAGCCATATCTCCGAGTCGGACGGACACTCCCTACGGGCAGCCCCGACGACGTCCAGATTACACCCCGAGAGGCTTATCAGCATGCGCCATAGAAGCGGGGAATGCGGCATGCATTTCACGGCCATGCCTGTCACGTCGCGGGCCTCCGTGTATCTCTCCTGCCAGCACAGCAGGACCGCAAGTTGATTCAGCGCAACCGCTTTTTCTGTGTCGTCCCTGCCGCAAGCCAGCCAGATGTTCGGATCGGCGGTTCCACCAAGGCATTTTTTCGCATGACAATCCAGCCACAGACGAATCAGACCTTTGAGAAAGGTATTGTCGGTAGTCTTGAGATTATCTCCCAGCAGTTTAGCCGTGGCGTCGAAATCCTTGCCGGAGGGAACCGACAGAAAATGCCAAATAGCCGCAGCTTCGGCCGGCGGAAGGGTCATACCCTGACTGGTGTTTTCGGGATCAACCGCTATCGTTGGCAATTGCACAGAGCGGCAAAACGGCGTCAACTCGGAAAAGCGCTGCGTGGCGTACAGGCATTCGGCTTCAAGCACGTCGAGGTCGCGTTCGTGTCTAACCCTCGGCTGGACAAGCGCTAGCAAGGCATTTTCGGACGTGTCGTATGCCGTAAGCGCTTTTGCCAGCGATGCCGCAGCCTGGGTGGAATCTGGAAAAAACCTGACTGCGGTCCTGGCTGTATCGACGGCAGCGAGTCCAAGATGAAGCTGGATCTCCGCCTGGCAGAGCCGGAGCAGTGGGGGCAGGCTAGGTTCGGATTCGGCGGCGCACCCCCGGAGAGTTTCATACACATCCGGCCAGTCACCCCTCCGCTCGTATATTTCGGAAAGAACGAGTCGCGCTTTTTCTTTTTCCAGCGGGTCCCTTGCAACGAGTTTTTCAAGTTGCTTGCGCGCGCCTTCGATGTCGCCGGCTATTTCCAGTGCCCGCACATATTCGTATCTCATTGGCACCGACAAGCCTCGTTCGGAGCCGCCGGCGACAACAATGATCTTGTCCTCTTCATCGCGCTTCCTGAACCCGGAAATCGCACTCTGAAGAAACCGTTTTCTGACGGAAATCGTGTCCGGTGCGCACAAATCGATGCCGGCTGGAATCATGTCGCACAGATTGCGCCATGAAGCCAGGGAACAGCCGAGAAGGAAGAGCGGTTTCAAGTCAATTGTGTCGGACGCACGCGGCGCATTGAATCCCAGATATTGTCTGCGGAAAGAAAACCATGCGTCGCCGTGAAGCGTTATGCTCATGGCCAGTCCTGGATAAGACGGATCGAGTTTCCCGATCCGGCGGTATAGGAACCAGGCGAGGTCGGGCCGCCCCATCTGGAAACACTTGCCAATTACCTGGTAGAGGACATCGGGATTCGTCGCCTTTTCCGAACTTCTCACGAGCTGCGCGGCAAAGCGATCCTCCCACTCTGCGCCTTCCCGTCTGATCGTCATATAGAAGAGCGGCTCGAGAATACGCGGATCGTCCGGCCAGGTACTGATGGCCTGAACGACGAGGTCGCCGGTGCGCGGTACTTCATCGAGATTCATGTGCGCTTCTATGGCGGAAAGCGACTGGGCTGCGTTGTTGTATGGCACCCTGGCATCGGAGTCCGCTATGGCATCCCATTTGCGATGGATCCGAAGATAAGGATAGAGCGCCCTTATGCGTGGGGTGTTCGCCTTCCATTTTTTGGCGATGATCACATTCCGCGCGACTTCGTCCGGATTATTGGCCCTCAACGCAATCTCGGCCAGAATCATGGCAACCCGCGCATCGGTGAGCCGCACCGGTTCAGGGAGAGAACCCACTATGATTGTGGCTTGGTCAATCCGGCCTAGCCCCATGAGCGAATACGCCGTGAGAATATTCCTGTCCAGTTCGTAGCCGTGGACTTGCCGGAGATACTCCATAGCCTGTTTGAAATTCTGGCGGATCACCAACAGTCGTATCCGTGCAAGTTTCCACTCGTCGTCATCCGGATCGAGTTTCAATATCAGATCCACCAGCTTCTGTGCGTCATCAAGCTTGTCCGACTCGATCATGGCCGTGGCAACGTCCTTCAGCATTTCCGCGCGATGCGAATTCCGGCTCCTGACGATGACTACGACAGACATGGCCACGACGATCGAGACCAGAATAATCTTCCACTTGTGTTTGAACACCACACGCCAGAAAGGAGGGTGCCCGCTGAATGCCTTGTTGTGTTCAACCATCAGTTTATGGCCGAGCGACACCCTTCTGCGCAAGCGGCGTTCCCAAAGCAGAATTTCGAAGAAGACCAGGAACACCGCAAGGACGACAATTACACCTGTTGTGTCGTGCAGAAACTTCTCCCCCGACAGATCGGCGCTTCCTGGTGACAGGAGAACCATCGCAAAAAGGCGCAAAACATTCAGAGCAAGCGCCTGGACCAGAGCCGCGAAGATAACAACTATCGTTTGATACCATCTCAATCTTCTCGTTATTCCAAGCCCAAGCCCAAGCAGGAAAACCGTTGTGGCGGTCTTCATACCGCTGCACTCCGTGGGCACGTCATAAGCGTTCACACCGGTCTTTAAAACAAACCCATCGGCCCAAACCCGCACGTTAAACACATGCGACAGCCATTCCGCGCCACGAACCGACATTTGCTGCATTGCCAATTGCAGCGGACCGAACACCTGGTTCGGCAACGGGTGGACCCAATAGAAGACAAGCGCAGCGAGCATGATATCGGCCCCGAAACTTTCCGGCAGCGCCCATGTCAGGGACGCGACAAAAAGAAGCATCAGCCCGATCCACTCGAATTGATGGACACTAAATACAATTCCGCCCACTCCGCACCATGCTCCCGCGAGAGCGACAACGGGGACAACCCATGAGGGAAAGTGCAGGCTTTGTTTTTCCGACTTGAGGCGCAGCAGAATCATCGCCGCGAAAAGCGTTCCCAGAACAAAGCGGATGATTCCGTTCTGTTCCAGCATCAGGCTGCCTATATTCTCCGTCAGCCAGACTGCAAAAAGCAACGCAGCGACAATAAGCACCACGCGCCGGGCAACCGACATTTGTCTCGGAACATTCATCTAATGTGAAAGAATAGCCGCAAAACGGCAAAAATGGGATAGAAAAGTAGCGGGCGTGGTAACGCTGCCGTGAATCATAAATGGGATGGATAATATTTAAGCAGGAGGAGAGTTCTAGCCATCAATACGCCTCCGGAACATACAGCTTGCATTTCTTTTCCGCGAAAATCTTGCGGAAACGCGCGAAACGCTGGAGGCCGTTCTCCAGAGGTATCGGCGGCCATTCGCCGCCAATCAGGGGTTGCGCGTATTTGACGAACTCGTCGGTGACATCAAACCGATTCTTCGCCAGCCAAGCTGCGGGAAATTTGCGCTCGCTGTTGGCGACCTTTTCAAGCTGGACCTTGTCATAGCGGACTTTATAGTCGGCGCCGGGCACCCGCAGAATAGTGGACATCCAGCCGCCGCCATCTGTCCTTGCGATTTCCACAGCGTGAAAACCGACCCTATATGCCTCTTCCAGATCCACCGTGGAAGCGTGAATACTTGTCGAGCGCTGATCTGTGCCGGACACCTGCCCGCGCGCCGCGCCGCGGACGGACAGTCCCTTTGCGTTCAAGCTGGAAACAACCACCTGCTGCGCGGTCAGATCGCTGGAGCCGAATTCGACATGCCCGAAACCATCGCGCCGCTCGCCAATATCGCCGACATCGAATCCCTCGCTCAGGATCACGATGCAGCGGCCGCTGCGCTTGAGTTCATCGCTCACGTTGTCAGCCAGGTTGTCGAGCGTCAGCCCCGATTCCGGCATGTAAATTTGCAGTGGCATTTCGCGATTGGGATCGGCCAGCCGGGCCGCCGCCGGGATGTAGCCTATTTTGCGACCCATCACCTGGAGCACCATTACAGGATCGGCCGGCGACGAACCCGCGTTTTCTTCGTTCGTGTTCTGCACATAGCTTGCCCAATATCGCGCCACAGAACCGTATCCCGGCGTATGGTCAATCAGCTTGAATTCCGAATCACCGACATCGTTGTCTATGGTTTTTGGCACGCCGGTCGCGATCAGATCGAGCCCACGCTCGCGCGCCAGTCGGCTCACCTTGGCCGCCGTGTCCATGGAATCGTTGCCGCCAATGTAGAAAAAATAGCCTATGTTGTGCGCCTTGAAAACTTCGACGATCCGCGCAAAATCCTTCGTCTGCTTGTCCTTCAACTTGTAGCGGCAAGTCCCGATGGTTCCAGCCGCAGGAGTTGTCGCCAACAGCTTGATCTCGGATTCCAGTTGAACTGAAAGATCGAGGAGCTCTTCCTTGAGCACGCCTTCAATACCGTGCCAGCCTCCATAGATTCCGCCGAAGTCGGAAGGATAGGATTTGCATGCGTCAATGATCCCGCGAAGGGAATTGTTGATGACAGGCGACGGTCCACCGGATTGCGCGACTATGACGTTCTTTTGCATGCTCTATTCTCCCAACAAAGACCTGAAGGAAGTGGAATATTGGAACATTGGAATACTGGGAATGAAAGATTTGCGGGAACAATAGTTGCCCCGGTTGATCGAGATATGTTTCCTAATTCTCATGATGCCACGCGCGACATTCAGTCGCCTTTCCCATTATTCCATTGTTCCATCATTCCAATCTTCCGTGGGCTACTTCGTTAACAGATGCCCGTGGCAGACAGTCACTTCTTCTGATCCTTTTCACCATCATCCTTTTCGGCGGGCTGCGCGACAAACTTCTCAACCGCCGCGAGTTCGGCTCCCCATATCTTCTGCCTGTCCTTGAGATCGTTCGTTGCTTTCTCGCCCTGAGCTGCCGTGTCGGCAATCCGTTTGTCCATAGCTGCAAAAGCCGCTTCGAGCGCCGCCAGATCCAGTCTCGCGTCTTTCCAGTTCTGATCAAGATCGGTGAGTTTGCCGAAAATGTTCTTCAGCTTATCGAAAGTCTCGGTAGCTGCGTCATAGCGCGGCGAAATATCGGTGTCGTATTCCCGGCTTGCGTCGTCCCACTTCCTGTCAATCTGAGCCGCCCTTCTTTCGCACTCGATGACGAACTTTTTGTCCTCATCTCTTTCCGTCTTGGCTTTGGAAAGGATGTCCATGATCTGATTCCTGGTTTTCTCGATCACCGTCTCGGCGGCCACATATCCATTCCTGGTCTTGTCAAAAACGGCTGTGGCATCGCGCAGTGAGATTTCGACTTTCGCGCGGGCTGTCGCCAGCTTCATGAGCGGATCAACCTCAGTATTGGTCCCGGCGGCCATCGTTCGCAGCGATAGCGCGGACAGCAGTGCAAGAACCGGCAAAAGTGTTTTCATAACATCCTTCTTTTTTCTTGATGGCTGCTTGAATCACGGCGCGCAGCATGCGCGCCCTCCCGCAACATGAATGTAATGGGATGGACGGCGTGTCGCCGTCCGCTTTCCAGCGGCTGCTATAATGAGATAACTCAACCTTCACACCGTATAAGTTGACGATGCCGTCTTGCCGCCTGTGCCGGTCCAATCCGTGTGGAAAAATTCGCCACGCGGTTTGTCAATGCGCTCGTACATATGAGCGCCGAAATAATCGCGCTGGGCTTGAAGCATATTGGCCGGCAGGCGGTCGCAACGATATGAATCGTAGTAGCTGAGTGCTGTTCCCATGGCGGGAACGGGAATGCCAAGGTCAATAGCAGTCTTGACCACGTTCCGCCACGCATTCTGCGTATCGGCGATCCTATCGTTGAAATATGGGTCGAGAAGTAGATTCGCCAAGTTGCGATTCGCGTCATAGGCTTTCTTGATTTTGCCGAGGAACTGTGCGCGGATGATGCAACCACCGCGCCATATCGAGGCGATCTCACCGAAGTTAAGTTCCCAATTATATTCCTTTGACGCTGCGCGCATCAACTGGAATCCCTGAGCATAAGAGCATATTTTCGCCGCGTATACGGCGTCGTGAAGCTGCTTGATGAAGACGCCCTTCTCGCCGCGAAACATTGCATCTGGCCCGACCAATTCTCCGCTGGCGGCGACGCGCTCGTCCTTTATCGCGGAAAGACAGCGCGCAAAAACCGCTTCGGTGATTTGCGGGACTGCTATACCCATATCGAGCCCGGCCTCTGACGCCCACTTGCCAGTGCCCTTCTGACCGGCTGTGTCGAGGATGAGATCAACCACGGGCTTGTTCGTCTCGGGATCAATCTTGCCCAGAATATCGGCGGTGATTTGAATGAGATACGAATCGAGCACGCCTTTGTTCCATTTCGCAAAGACCTCCTGCATTTCAGCGGCGGTCATGCCAAGCCCGGCGGACATGAGATGATATGCCTCGCAGACCAGTTGCATGTCGCCATATTCTATGCCGTTATGCACCATCTTGACAAAGTGTCCTGCCCCATCGTTTCCCATCCACGCGCAGCAGGGCGCGCCGTCGCCGGCCTTGGCTGATATCGCCTCGAAGATCGGTTTCACATGCGGCCACGCATCCGGATTGCCGCCCGGCATTATCGAAGGCCCGTTCAACGCGCCTTCCTCGCCGCCCGACACGCCCGTACCGATGAAGAGAAATCCCTTTTCCGCAAGAGCCTTTGTGCGCCGAATCGAATCGAGATAATGGCTGTTTCCGCCGTCAATCAGGATGTCGCCGCGTTCGATATATGGCAGCAGCTCATTGATGAGCTCGTCAACCGGCGCGCCTGCTTTGACCATTAGCATGATCCTGCGCGGCTTTTGCAGGCTGTTGGCGAACTCCTCGATGCTGTGGCAACCGATCAGTTTCTTGTCCTTTCCGCGACCATTGATAAAGGCATCAACCTTGCTCACCGTGCGGTTGAAACAGGCGACAGTGAATCCCTTGCTTTCCATGTTCAGGATCAAGTTCTCGCCCATCACCGCCAAACCTACCAATCCTATGTCAGCTTTGTCGTTCATCATATGTTCCCTTTCAGTCAGTTCAATGAAGATGCAATGGAATATGTTTGCGCATAAGAACAAAGTGCTTATCGAGCGACAGCAATGCAAGTTCATTCTGGATCGCATGCTGAGCAATGATCAAATCAGGGATTCCAACCTTGTTGATTCCGTTCCTTAGACATGTGGCCTGCAATTGTATGATGCCGTCCCATTCCACAGACAGCGGGATCCTTTCAATGGCATTCAGCACACTGACGAGTTTACGTTCACCTCGAACCAACAGCGGGGGTGTCAATTCCGCAAGAATCAGTTCATTCATGACGATCAATCCTTCTTCGATCAACCAGTCCACCGACGACTAGTCACCGGTGCCGCGGAAATAGGCTACCCACGCTGAGCTGTCAATGATGACCTTCATTGGCGTTTCCGAAGCGTGCCCAAGTTCAAATCAAAATCAACACGTCCCTTGAAAAGCTTCAGATCCTGCAACCTATTCCTTCTCACCAGTTCCTGCAGCGCCGTGATTATTACGGCCGTCTTCGTTCTCTGATGGCACGCCTTCATGGCGCTGCTCATTAGCGAATCAGGCAGATTCAACGTTGTCCTCATATTCCCTCCATGCGTATGTCTGTTTTCTCTGAAATAGGCATATAGGATATGCTGGTTGTTAATACTGTGTCCAGACGCAAACAGTACGTATAGAAACAATGCGGGCGTCGCTCGCAACCCAACTGAACAGAAGATTGACGAATACTGAACCGTAGAATATCGAAGTTGATTCCGCCCCTTCACGCTTGTCTCGAAACTCGCCATCCGCAATCAAGCGCCTTCAAATCAGGACCGTCTTTCCTTTGCTATTCGGACCTCATCATTCGTCAATCTTCGGTTCAATTGGATTTGATGCACAAGACCAGTTTTCAGCATTCTACGAGGATCATACGTCCACGCTCCCAGAACATCAAACCCCGCCGAATGCGGAAAAGCCGCCATCCACCGGAATGACCGCACCGGTCACAAAGCCAGCTGCCTCATCGGAGACCAGCCACAGCATCGTACCGACCAGCTCCTGCGGCCCGCCAAACCGGCCCATTGGTGTATTCACCTGAATCTTTCTTCCTCGCGCCGTGAGCGAGCCATTCTTGTTTGTCATGAGGGCTCGGTTCTGATCCGTCAGGAAAAATCCGGGCGCAATGGCATTCACCCTAATTCCAATTTTCGACATGTGTACCGCAAGCCATTGGGTGAAGTTGGTCACCGCTGCCTTGGCTGCGCTGTACGCGGGAATCCTTGTGAGCGGCGCAATCGCCGCCATCGAGGAGATGTTGATGATAACTCCCCGTTTCCGCTTTGCCATTGACCGTGTGAATTCCTGTGACGCAGCAAGCGTTCCAAGGAAATTGAGATCCATAACGTTTCTGATTCCAGCCACATCCAGATCATAGAAGGTTTTTATTCCAGCCGGCACTTTCTTTAAGTCGCCTTCAACAAGATATTCTCGCGTAGTGATGCCATCCGGATGATTTCCGCCCGCTGCGTTGATGAGGATATCAACCGGGCCGAACTCCTTCTCGATCCGGCTGTTTGCGGATTTGAGACTCCGTCTGTCCATCACATCGCAGGAAATTGCGACCGCGCGACCGCCGGCTTTCCGTATCGCCAAAGCCACGGCCTCTGCCCGGTTCAGCTTCCTGCTGATGATCGCCACTGCTGCGCCACATTCGGCCAGCGCTTTTGCCATGCAGCCGCCCAGCACGCCGCTACCGCCGGTAACGACCGCTACTTTCCCAGACAGATTGATTCTGAACGGCACACTCATGACTTGCCCTCGTTTTCCAACCCGCCAATTATCGCTATACCTTCGTGACTTGCCGGGTATCAAGAATGTCCTATTACAGAACGGCAAACAAGCCGGAAATGGAAGTCAGGCAAGTGGATTTCTCAACTTTAGCTTCACGGTAACATGAACAGCGCCGCAACGCGGCGCTTGCGTTCCAGCATCATTTCTGACATTTTCGCTCCCCAAGGCGCTCGTTCAGGACGCTCCCAGCAGAGGTGTGCTAAACGTCAGGAGAACGGTTTCTTAATCTGGCGGCAGAAGCGATTTCCTGTCAGTCGTCAAACAAATCAATAGTTGGAGCAGAATAAATTATGAGTTACAAGAATCCCGTTATTCCGGGTTTTTATCCGGATCCCAGCGTTTGCAGAGTGGAAGAGGACTATTATCTCGTCACCAGTTCGTTTGAATACTTTCCAGGTGTTCCCGTATTTCACAGCCGCGACCTTGTGAACTGGCGGCAGATAGGGCACTGCCTGACCCGTGAGAGTCAGCTGCCACTCGAGAAAGCCGAGGCTTCTGCCGGCATCTATGCCCCAACGATCCGGCATCATCGCGGACGTTTCTACATGGTTACGACCAACAGTTCACTGAAGAAACACCTGATTGTATCAACGGATGATCCTTTCGGAGAATGGTCGGAGCCGCTTTGGCTGGAGCACGGTTATATTGATCCATCGCTGTTCTTCGATGATGACGGCAAGCTCTATTTCACAAGCAACGGCCCGGGCGGGATCGTGCAATCCGAGCTCGATCTGGTGACGGGCCGGTTTGTCGGAGATATGCGGGTTCTTTGGGCCGGCACAGGTGGACAGGCCGCAGAAGCGCCTCACATCTACAAGATCAGGGATCTGTATTATCTGATGATCGCAGAAGGCGGCACTGAATACGCGCATATGGAAACCATCGCGCGCAGCAAATCCCCGTGGGGCCCATTCGAGCCCTGCCCACACAATCCGATTCTTACCAACCGCGGCCGTCAACGCAGTCTGCAGTGCACCGGGCATGCCGATCTAGTCGAGGATCACCAGGGGAACTGGTGGATGGTTTTCCTCGCGGTACGACCCGTCGGATATCCGCCGGCACACCACCTTGGGCGCGAGACATGCCTCGCGCCGGTCACCTGGGATGCCGATGGCTGGCCTGTTGTGAACGGAGATGGGACGGTGGATTTGAATGTGCCTAGCGCGACATTGCCTCCCAAACAGTGGCCAGTCGCGCCTGTTCGGGACGATTTCGAGACCCCTAAGCTGGGAATGGAATGGAATTTTCTCAGAAATCCGCGCCAGGAAGACTGGTCCCTTTCCGCGCGCCCCGGCTGCTTGCGACTGAACGGTTCGCCTGTGACGCTGGATGCCGAGGACTCGCTGGCGTGGGTTGGGCAGCGACAGCGACACCACACCTGCTCGATCCGCACTCTGCTCGAATTTGCGCCGCGCAAGGATAATGAAGAGGCAGGCCTTGTTGTATATATGAATCCACGGCATCACTACGAGATTGCCGTGAAAGGAACACGCGTGATCGTGCGCCGCCGAATCGGCTCACTTATAGCGGAAGTGGCAAGTCTGATTGCCCCGCAAGGAAAGCTGACTCTCGGCATCATGGCGGAACCGATGCGTTACCGCTTCATGCTGGGCGAACAGTGCCTGGCCGAAGCCGAGCCGCGCTATCTCGCCACGGAAATAGCCGGAGGTTTCACCGGTTTGTATTTTGCGATGTACGCAACCGGCAACGGGCAACGATGCAGCACCCCGGCAGACTTCGACTCTTTCGAATACTCCACCAGCAATGGTTGACGCAACTCTTTGTCGAAATCTGATAAACTCCCGTTTTGTTCTTCCTGCGTAATGCTTGAACGAGCGGTTTATATTCGATAATGCCGCTCTAAAAATGCGAGTTCGTTGACCACGGCGGCTCTAATGAGACAGCATTCGTCGTAGCAGTAACTTGGAAAGTTATATTTGTAACCAGTTCAGCTTTTGCATCGTTATGAATCTCCTGCGAATTCGTTGGGGGCTGCCAGTAGTGAGGCTTGTTATTCAAGTATCCTGCATAGGGTGTGTTCGTGTCCTTGTGTATGATGACTGTGCTATGGGTGTCGGAATTGAGGGGGTCGTATTTCAATTTCCACGTATCGCTTGGTGGAGATGAGCAATGACCATGGATGAACAACTGAACGGTATGGGCTGTTACGATGAAAATGCCTATTACGAGAATAACTATCCATACCGCCCAATACGACCTTTCAAGCCGGTCTTGATAATTCGTTTCGTTCTGGGGCGTTCCAAGGGCTGAGTGAGTTTGCTTTGAAGAATCGCCATCAACCGCTTCTTCCTTTTTGTAAAGATACCAAACTCCCGCCAACAGCAGAAACTCACCAATAGGAATGTATAACGGTAATGTCTTGGCGGGAACTGTGGCTGTGGGTGGTGGTTGCCTCACGATCTTTGCTTCTTCATTCGTGCGTTGGGTTTCGTGTGCTCTAGTCTGCTGAACCGTTATGATTTGATGAATAATCCCCTTTACAGGCGTTACGACCAAGGGCAGCAGAAAATATGCAAGAATGAAGATGTAAGCCTTATTTCGGGATCTTCGGAAAGCGGCCCAAGAGACAAATATGCTGAGTATCCATATTACAAGCCGCGCCAGACCGCAGATGAATTCCAAGAGAAACAGACTGCATACACCCAGAGAATTCCAGAATGGGTTGCACGGAAAAGATTCAGCGGCACGAAAAATGTCACTCAGGATACGAAACAAATGAGGGCAACTGACAAACACTATATATATACCAACACTGCAACAGCGATAAAGATGGCAGGGCGATTCTGTCGTTCTTTCACGGTCTCAACTAGCGAAGCAAATTTTGTCTTTATCTCATTCATTCCTTTTTCCCCGTCCATTCAATCCATTGATTTCATCATTCCAATCACCATTTCTGAAACAGTCGCTCCGCATTTAGCCATGTCAGTTCCGCCAGTTCAGGTTCCGGCATGTCTCTCAATTCGGCAACTTTCCGCAGAACATGCACGATATTCGCCGGCTCGTTGGGCACGTCCGCGGCTCGCAGCGCCGCAGGTATAAGATCCGGCGCATCGGTCTCGATCAGCAGCCTGTCGATGGGAACGGCTTGAGCCGCTTTGTGGCCCTTCTTGTTGCCGGAAAACGTGATTGAGCCGGAGAACGAGAAGTATGCGCCCATTTCAGCAAGCTGTTTGACCAATTCAGCCGGGCCTGAGTAGGAATGCACGACAAATCCGGCAGGTAATACGCCGACGCTTTTGAGCAGGTCCTGCATCGTGTCCCATGCGCGGCGGCAGTGGATGGAAACCGGACGCTTCAATACCTTCGCGATCCGCAGTTGCGCGAGAAAGACTTCAGCCTGGGCGTCGGCATCTGAATCCTCTATTGCGCGATCCAGACCGATTTCCCCCACCCCGGCGGCTGGAGAAGCTCTTAAAAAATCAAGGAGCACGCTTTCCCAATTCGATGTTCTTTCCTTGACGTACCACGGATGAAGGCCGAAGGCTGGAACGATTTCCGTGTATTGCCCGGCAAGTTGGCGCACCAGCCCCCAATCCGCCTCGCTTGTACCGCAGCAGTACAGCTTCTGCACTCCGGCCAGCTTCGCCCGCGCAATCGCCGCATCAATCTGCGGGAGCAGTTTTTCATCCTGTAAATGGCAATGCGCATCGAACAATTTCATATTATCGCCGGTTTTACGTTTACGCGACCGGAGTTCTTTAGTATGTTTGCTCCGGTTATGGAATAAAAAAATGGCTGTGTCCCCTCAATTTTACAGGAATTTCTTGCGCGCCGCGGCTGTGCTTGTCGTTGTGCTGCTTTTTGCCGGCTGCGCGAGCAACGCCACAATGCAGGAGCTTAACAGCCAAGCCGTCAACTTCTGCAAAGAAGGGAAATACGCTGATGCGGAGAAAGCCGCGAAGAGTGCGTTGAAAGCCGCGGAAAAGAAGTACGGCAAGGAACACCCGGCAGTCGCAACGGCTTTGAACAGTCTCGCGCTGGTTTACAAGAACGAGGGCAAGTATGCGGACTCAGAATTGCGCTACAAGCAGTCGCTTGCGATCCTCGAACAGAAACTTGGGAAAGATCATAATTTCACCGCGGCAACGCTGAACAATCTCGCCGAGCTCTACCGCGAACAGGGCAAATTCGACCTTGCAGAGCCGCTGTATGAGCAGGCTCTGGCGATATTCGAGAAGAAACTTGGCGCCGACAGTCTTAATGCCGGCACGATCCTGAAGAACCAGGCGGCGCTTTACAAAGCGCAAAAGAAATATGCCGAAGCCGAGCCGCTGCTGAAACGTGCCCTGGCCATCGATCAGAAATCGCACGGCGAAAAGCATCCTGATGTGGCTGCCGATCTTAACAGCCTTGGCGAGCTTTGCCGCGCCCAGCACAGATACGAAGAGGCGGAGCGCTTCCTGCAACAGGCGCTGGCGATGCGTGAAGCCGAGCTTGGCGGCGAGCACCGGCTTGTGGCGGCCTCACTGGACAACCTCGCGTTGCTTCGTCTCGCCCAGGGCAAAAACGAGATGGCAGAACCGCTCGCGCTGCGCGCTCTGGCAATTGACGAGAAAGCACTCGGCAAAAACCATCCTGATCTTGTCGGGGACATAGACGATCTGGCATGGATCTACAAAGCGGAAAGCAAGTACGATGAGGCCGAACAACTCTTCAAACGGGGCCTGGACATTGACGAGAACGCGCGCGGCAAAAACCACGCCGACACCGCAATGGACCTCACGTACCTGTCCCGGCTCTACCTGGCTCAGGAAAAGTATGCCGCGGCTGAGCCATTGGCCAAACGGGCGCTGGCCATCAGGGAAAAACTCTCAGGCTCCACCCAACAGACCATTGACGAATCCATGAACGATCTGGCCGAGATCTATTTCTTCCAGAACAAGTACACGGAAGCCGAGCCACTGCTAAAACGGGTATTGGCTGGACGGGAGAGAGCCGGCAGCGAGAATCCGGACGTTGCAAGCGCCCTGAACAACCTGGCGGCCCTTTACAAGGCGGACGGCAGATATGCTGACGCCGAACCGCTCTACAAACGCGCGCTTGCCATATGGGAGAAATCCCTCGGAAACGACAATCCGACGATCGCCAATCTTTTGATGAACCTGGCGGCGCTTTACCGCGCCCAGCATAAATACAACGATGCGAGCGATTGCGAAAAACGGGCAAACGATATTTTCCATCGGCCTTGATCCCGGGCGCGCTTCCCGGTATGTTTAACGGTTGTCATTGAGGAAAACGTCACATGCAGGAAACTTTGGAAAGACTGCTGACTTTCACACGGGACGGAATCTGCCAGCATACTTTTGTAGACGGCAAGATCCTGCGGGCCAACCAGGGTCTTGTTGACATTCTCGATTTGAACTGCAAGCCGGAAGAACTGACCGGCAAAATCCTCAGCGATGTGATGATCTGCATTGACGAGCCGATCAACACCCAGGAGCTTCTCGAGAGAGCCGGCGAACTTCACGGCTCGGAATGCCACATCAGGACTGTCAAAGGAAACGAGAAATGGCTTGTCAGGGACAACATCCTCGTGACCGATCCCTATTCGAATCAAAGGGTCGTGGAGTGCGTCGTCAAAGACGTCACCGTTACCAGACAGGCTGAACGGATATTGCACGCGCTTGTCAAGGGAACCGCGGCCACGGTTGGCGATGAATTTTTCCGCACCCTGGTGATGGAACTTGCGTCGGCGCTCCAAGCCCATTGTGTATTCGTCGGCGAGCTCGTGCCGGACAACCAGAACCGTATACGTACGATCGCCGTCTGCCTCGATGGCAAACTGGCGGATAATTTTGAGTACAGTCTCGATGGCGCGCCTTGCAGCACTGTTGTCGGCAGGGGGCTATGCTGGTATTCGGACAATGTACAGAAGCGGTTTCCAAAAGACGACCTGCTCGCAAAAATCGGCGCGGTCAGTTATGCCGCCGCCCCTCTGTTCACGGTTTCCAACAAACCGCTTGGGCTTCTGGGAGTCATCCATACGCATTCGATGCCGGAGAGCGATCACGTAAAGTCAATTCTGACGATTTTTGCCGAGCGCGCCGGGGTGGAACTGGAGCGCGAACGGGCGGAAGAGATCCTGCGTGAAAGCGAGATGCGCTATCGGCGTCTGCTGGCTTCCGTGACCGACTACGTTTACACCGTCACGATCGAGAATGGCCGCCCTGTTTCCACAACTCACGGCATGGGCTGCGAAGCTGTCACTGGCTACACGCCGCAAAACTACGAGGCGGATTCAGACTTGTGGTATCGCATGATCTACGAGGAGGATCGTCCAGCCGTCACGAAACACGCAAACCGGATCCTGACCGAAAAAGAGCCTCTGACACTCGAGCATCGCCTGATACACAAGAATGGGTCCGTCCACTGGGTAAGGAACACACTTGTGCCCCGACACGACGATCGCGGTTATCTCATCGCCTACGATGGCATCGTTGCGGACATCACGGAGCGAAAACGGTACGAAGAGGAAATGATGAGGCTCGTTGCAGCCGTGAACGCCGCGGCGGAATCCGTGATCATAACCGACCCGCATGGAAACATCCTGTACGTCAATCCATGCTTCGAGACCATGACCGGCTATACCCGCGACGAGATCATCGGCAAGAACACACGACTGCTCAAAAGCGGAAAGCATAATCACGCTTTCTACGCCGACCTGTGGTCAACGATAGCTTCCGGCGCCACATGGCACGGAAGATTCACCAACCGCAAGAAAGACGGCACGCTGTTCGAGGAAGACGCCACAATTTCACCAGTGCGCGACTCGGCAGGCGGAATCGTCAACTTCGTGGCCGTCAAACGCGACGTGACGCAGGAAGTCGTGCTGGAAAACGAATTGAGGCATTCGCAGAAAATGGAAGCTGTCGGACGGCTCGCGGGCGGCATTGCGCACGACTTCACGAACATGCTTGTCGTCATCTTGAACTGCGCGGAAATGGTAAAATCCCATCTCCCTTCCGATTCATCAGACCAAGGGCACATGGACAGCATTATTGAAGCGGCGAACAAGTCCGGCAAACTCAGCGGTCAACTTTTGGCGTTTGCGCATCGGCAGCAGATTTCCCTGCGTGTGACCGACCTGAACAGGATCATCAAGAGCATGGAGGAGATGATTCGCAGGACCGCGAAGACCGACATCACTGTGAGCGTGCAAAGGACAAAGGACCCGCTTCTCGTCAAGGTGGACTCCGCGCAAATCGAGCAGATCATCGTGCACATGGTGATAAATGCCCAGGATGCGATGCAAAATGGCGGGCAGATTACGATAGAAACATCGCGCGTTTTTTTCTCGAGATCAGAGGCCGTCCAGCTGCAGGAAGCCGTAAACGAGCGCGCATCCCTGGCCGGAGGTTTCGCATCCCTTTCCATCAGCGATACCGGCTGCGGCATGACAGAGGAGGTGCGCCGCCGGGCATTTGATCCGTTCTTCACGACAAAAGGCGTGGGCCTGAGCACGGGGCTCGGACTTTCCACCTGTTACGGCATCATCAGGCAGCACGGCGGACTGATCACCGTTTACTCGAACCAGGGACTGGGTTCGACTTTTACAATCTATCTGCCGCTCGTGGATCAGGTGCCGGTGGAGATTGCCGAGGAAAATGAACTTACGGGGGCAGAGAAGGGAACGGAAACCATTCTTGTGGTTGAAGACGACGCCCTCGTCCGCAAGGTGCTTGTCGGCATGCTGCATCAACTGGGTTATTCGGTTCTGGAAGCCGAAAGCGGCAGGCAAGCCATCGAGATTGCCCGTCAACACGGAGTCACAATCCAACTGCTTATGACAGATGTAGTGATGCCGGAAACCAGCGGACCGACCATTGCCGAGATAATAAGAAAGATGCGACCAGGAATTAAAGTGCTCCTGTCATCGGGCTATCCAAAGTCCCACCTCAAAGAACACGGCGTCATGAAGGATATGGATATCCTGGTCAATAAGCCCTATTTCCTGGGTTCTGTCGCACATATAATCCGCGAACTGCTGAACGCTCCAAAACCGGCCTGAAGGCAGTTTCATCGCCGCCATCACTTCCGCGATTTCAACATATCGAGGGCCGCCGCGCAGACGGTATCCACTGTCAGTTCGTCCATGCACTTCACCGAATCGTACCGGCACGCGCGGGAGAAACAGGGCTGACACGGCAGCATGGTCTTTATCACTCGATGTCCAACTCCGTATGGCCCCGTTCTTGCGGGGTCGGTGGGACCGAACATGACAAGCACCGGAGTGCGAGCTGCAGCGGCCATGTGCGCCGGGCCGGAATCGTTGGATATCACCAAATCCATTTGCTTGAGAATCCCGCCCATCTCAGGCAGGCTTGTCTTTCCTGCCATATTGACGGTGTTGCCGCCAATTGCACCGTGAATTTGCTTGCAGATTTCGATGTCGGCGGATCCGCCAAGCAGAAATATCGAGGCGTTTTTTTCGTCGGCCAGGCGTTTCGCAACCTGTGCAAAACGTCCGGTCGGCCAAGTCTTGGTTTGCCACCGCGATCCAGGAAGAATCGCCACTCGCGGCCGTTTCCCTTCGAGCTTCACGGCGGGAAACTTCGTCGGAAATTCAGGTTCAATGACTTCGCGCTTCAGGAATCGGACGACATCCAAGCTCTCCTCGACAGCGTGCCTGTTCTTGTTGCGTTTCCCTGCTTCAGCGTCGTAGAACAAACAGGCGCCCTCCCTCGAAAACGAAGGGCCAATCCGCCACTTACCGCGAGCCAGCCTTGCCACAACAGCGCTCTTGAGCAAGCCCTGGAGGTCAACGATATAGTCGTATTCAAACGTCCTTAAGTCCTGGATGAACGCCAATAAACCGGAGAAGAAAGCCTTGCGATGGAAAGGAATCACGCGGTCAACCGGGGTGAAGCATTTCACCAGCTCGACATATTCGTCCTGGGTTACCCAGTCTATTTGGGCATTTAACGCAACTTTCAGGTTGTGAACCACGGGCAACGCGCAAAATAAATCACCAAGCGAACTGAGTTTTATGACCAGAATCTTCATTTTCGTTTTTTCAGATGATCCATAATCGCACGCGCCAGCTTGTAGCCGATTCCTGGCGCCTTAGCAATTTGATCCTCGGAGGCAGCTCGTAAACGCCGGACGGAGCCGAAATGTTCAAGAAGCGCCTGCTTTTTCCTTTCGCCTACTCCGGCGACTTCATCCAGCGCAGAGTCCTTGATAAGCCTCGCCCTGAGCCGGAGATGGTACGACAATGCGAATCGATGCGCCTCGTCGCGAAGACGCTGCAAGACCTTAAGCGCGGAAGAATCCGACGGCAATCGCATTGGCGGCTCGCCGTCCCGCCAGTATATTTCTTCAAGACGTTTCGCAAGCCCGGCGACAGGAATACCTGTGAGATCGAGCTTCCTCAATTCGCCGCGAACAGCGCCGACCTGCGCAATGCCGCCATCTATCAGCAGGAGATCGGGCTTCTGTCCGCCTTCGGACACGAGGCGGGCGAAACGTCTATGAATGACCTCAGCCATCATTGCGGGGTCATTACTACCCTCGACTGTTCTGATCCTGAACCGCCGGTATCTGTTTCCCTGCGGCAGGCCGTCAACTGAACACACCATGCTGCCGACAGCATATGTGCCGGAGATGTTCGAGATATCGTAACCCTCGATAACATGCGGCAACCGCTCAAGCGCCAGCATGCGGCCGAGTTCTTGCACGCCTGCCCTGCCGTCGGCAGCCTTCATCTGCGGGGTCTGGGCAATCCGCGCTTTTTGTTTCACAGCGGCTTGAATCAGGAACAACGTGTCCCTCAACGCGGCGGCGTGTTCAAATTCCTTCTTCTCCGCCGCGCTTTCCATTTCCGCCCTTATTTCTTTGAGGTACTGAGGTCTGTCTCCACCCAGAAAGGCGCAGGCCTCGTCAAATCTGCTATGATACTCTTCGCGGGAGATTTTTCCGATACACGGGGCCGAGCAATACCGGACGATGTCGTTGTGGCAATGTTTATACGTCTGCCCATCGGGCAGACTCGGAACGCATTTCCTCAAACCGAATTTCTTTTCCGTAAAATCCAAAGCGGCGCGAGCCACAGCCGACGAAGCGTATGGTCCGAAATACAATCCCGTGTCGTCGCGCTTGATCCGGCATAATCTTAGGATCGGAAACGAATCCGACGGATCGGTCTGGATCATCAGGAACCGTTTGTCGTCACGAAGCTTTATGTTGAAGTACGGTTTATAATCCTTGATGAGCCGACTTTCCGTGAGAATGGCCTCTGCCTCATTCCGGAGAACGATGAATTCCAGATCGTGAACGCTGTTGACGAGTCCGCGCAACTTCGGATCTCCTCTCGTCAGTGAAGCGTTGCGAAAGTATGACTGCACACGCTTACGGAGCGACGCGGCCTTGCCGACATAGATGATCTTGCCTCGCCGGTCCCGCATCATATAACAACCGGGCTCATCCGGGATGTTCCTGAGCTTCTCTCTGACTTTATCCGGCAGGTTCATTGTTACAAAGCAGTAAACCAGAGCATGGATGCACATTCAAGATCGACGTTGCAACTTTTAACCGAGGACAGAGGCGTCATAGGCTTTGGTTTCAGAATGGCACAGAGATTGATTCCAAAAAAGGACCTGGTGGACCTTTTTTACGTCCAAGTTACTGGCGGAGAGGGCGAGATTCGAACTCGCGGTGCCTTTCGGCACAACGGTTTTCAAGACCGCCGCTATAGGCCACTCAGCCACCTCTCCGGACCGCCGTGACAACGTATGCGTCTCCTTATAGCAGGAGCCTTTTAACGATGCAACCTTCGCCGAACGAATGATCCGCAAGATGGGCATGGCTATATTGATCCTTGATGAAATCGGAAGGAATGCTTAATGTTCCGCCTAATCTATGAACACATCAATTTCATCGCCAACATCGAAGTTTTCACGGTATGTCGGCCCTTTACTGGGTCTGCTCGCTGGTGCCGTCTATTTGCTGACGCTCAGTCGCGGCCCTTTTCCCGGCGAATCCGCCAGCCTGATCGCCACGCACAGCGGTCTGGCGCCACAGATTACCGACGCGAATCCGTTCTGGAGCGCATTCGTCTGGGTTCTGGTCCACATCCCGATTTATTCGCTTGCGGCACGCCTGAACATTTTCAGCGCAATCTGCGGCGCAATGGCTGTGGGCCTGCTGTATCGCGTCGTTTTCGACGCCGTTTACAACAACATTGATGAATCCACCACCGACCGGACAACCGCCGCCACCGCTGCGCAGCTCGCCGGCATCTCCGCCGCTCTCTTCCTCGCTTTCTGCATTCCGTTCTGGTATGTCTCGAACAGGGCGCACACCGCTTCTTTCGACGTCCTCCTGCTCCTCACCGCCACGCATATTATGGCAGGCTATATGCACGATTCCTCCCGCCGTAGAATCCTTCTTTTCGCTTTTGTGTATGGTCTGGGCACCGTTGAATTCGCAACCTTCATCACCCTTGCGCCGGTGTTCCTCATTGGCCTGCTCGCCATGTTATGGGAAAAACATCAGCTGAATATCACCATACTCGTCAAGCTCGCCGCGTGCTACTGCGCAGGTTTACTGTTGTACGCAATCGCCGCGTGGCATTTCTACCTGTCGGATGGCTATGGCCTGCTCCAACTCCATGGCTTCCATGAAATACTCTGGAACGCATGGTACAATCAGTATTTTCTGATTGCACACAGTCTGCCGCGACAAGGCTGGTTACTCGTGGCAATCACGGGAATTATTCCGTGGTTCGCGTGTCTGCTCGTGGCCAGGAGGGGATTGAATGCTGACAACGAGTGGGGCACTTTTATTATGCATCTCGCAATGACAGCCATTGCGCTCATGCTTCTGTTCGACATCAAGATCTCTCCCTGGCGGCTGCTTGGCACAAGAAAAGTACTGGTGACACCGTATGTGCTCATGGCTTCGGTTTACGGCTACCTTGTCGCCTACTGGTATCTCCTGCCGAAGACGCTTGGAGTTGCGGAGCGCCCCGTTCAAACGTGGCTGACGAAATGGCTTGGCCCAATCATTATTTCCCCCGCCATCATTGCAGTATGCGCAACGCCCTTTCTCAATCTCGGCGACGCCGATGCCCGCCCCGCAAAGGCCATCAACGACTACGCCAGAACCGTGATCCGGAACATGGACGGCAGAACGCTGCTTGTATCTGACGGACAGCTTCCGGACGACGTCCTGCTTATAGCTGCACACGATATTGGAAAGCGGATCACGCTCATTGACGCTTCTCTCGGCAGCAGTGAAGCATACATGCGATATGTTGGCGGATTCTTCACCTCGCCCAGACTCAAAAGCATGGCACAAGTGGGCATGACGCCGCTGCTTCTCGAATTGTTCGCCACAGATCGCGACATCGACAGCAAAGCCGCAGTTTTTTCCATGCCTGATCTATGGCTCTCTTCCGGTATGAATCCTGTTCCTAACAAGACGACCTTCCTTGGAACTCGGGATATCCATGGCATCAACGCCGATCGACTCTTTTTAGAACACCAGAACTTTTGGGCTGACATTACACCAGCTCTGCAAAAAGCAGCCGCATGCAAAACTCCGATCGTGCCAATACTGGCGGCAAATCTGCTTCGGCATGCCAGTCTGGCGGCAAACGACCTCGGTGTGCTGCTGGCAGACCTTGGCCATACGAACGATGCATTTGCGGCGTACACCAGGGCACGGGAGCTATGCCCAAAAAATATCTGCGCTTTACTCAATCAGTATTCGATGATCAACGAGGGATATCAGACAGATATGGCGGCCAGCATCAGGAAACAATTCGACGGACTGATCCAGGCAAGCAAGGATGACAAGCAGTTCTATATCCGTCCTTTCACTCGCTTTTTCGGTTATATCAGCTCTCCCGAGGCCTTCGCGAGTTACGGTTGGGCATGGACGCGTTCCGCCAGCCCGGCTCTCGCCATCGCCAACATGAAGAAAGCGGCTGACCTCAAACATGGGAAATCCGATCAGGTCGGACAGTCCCTGACATTCCTCGATATGACACAGAATCAGGATAAACAAAACGAAACACTTTACCGGGAATTACTGACCAGGAGCGAAAATGATGGCAATGCCTGTCTTGCGCTCGCAAACATCGCCATGAAGAACGGCGATCTCAACGAAGCCGCAACCATGCTCGGAAAAGCCGAGCAGAAAGGGGCCCCAAAGGCGCAAATTGCATTGCAGCGGGCGGCCTTGCAACTGACAAGCGGAAATCCGAAGGAAGCCCGCATCATACTTGATGAGCTTGTCAATACCAACCCGGACATGCCACAGGCGTGGTTCATGCTCGCCGGAGTGCTGGCGCTGCAGCAGGATCAAGGCGAAGCTCTTGACCGCTGCGCAAAGAGACTTTCGGAAATCAAAGGTCAGGATTTCCTGGTTGCCGTCGCACTTGGACAAATCGCGCTCGCCAGGAACAACACCGAAACGGCTCGCAAGCAGTTTGACCTCGCAAGTTCGTTGAGACCCAATGCCCTGCCAGTGTTGCAGGCGTTGCTCAGACTTGACTTCCTGGAGGGACAACACAATCTCGCCATGAAACATATTCTGGACATCCTATCCATGGATCCCAACAACTCGTTCGCAAATTACGTTCTGGGCTCGATGCAGCTTGCAACAAAAGATTACGAGCTGGCAGAGTCATCCCTGCAAAAAAGCCTGGAAACCGAGAAGTCACCAGCCGCCATGAATGACCTGGCTTGGCTACTCACGGAGAAAGGGGAATACCCTGAAGCGGAGAAACTGGTCCGCGCCGCAATCGAAATGAACGGAAAACAGCACCAGGCGTATGACACCCTTGGCGTTATACTATTGCGCACAAAGCGTCTCGATGAGGCTGAGAAGGCATTGAACCAGGCGCTGGCGCTTGACGACGCCGACCTCCAGACGCATATGCACATGGCCGAGATCCAGATAGCCAGAGGGAACAAAACCAAGGCGCTTGAAATCATTGAAATGCTCACCGGGAAACGGAACCAACTGCCTGTTGAGAATCAGAACCAACTCGACGAACTTCGCCGCAAGGCGCAAAGCATGTAGCTCACGACGAGAAACCCGCATTAGGGTCGCGGTGCAGGGTTTGCACAAATTGTCGCTGAAGCAATGGAACACGGGCGCGCTATAAGCGCAATCCCCGGAGAATG
>CAZASC010000033.1:25704-29765 GCA_964487695.1 uncultured Victivallales bacterium | reverse complement strand
GACGCCATCATCCAGACTCCTGTCTGATCGCAACGGCTTGAAGCGACGTTTACGTGCCAATAGACGTGCTTGCCGCTATCAGCAAAGGAACTGAGGAATGGTTCTATGACCTTGAAGTGAGGTTGTCTTGCACGGATATTCACCTTGGATTACACGATAGTACAGCGCTCTTTGTAGACGCGGCACCCACAATAGCGGCTAGCATCATTTCGGTTTTTTCTGAGGTGCGAGAAGCGAAGTGTTGAATGCCGAATCTGTATCACGAGATCAACATAATTGACCCCTCACTCTAATAATGTTACAAATACCATCAGTTTCGACGGTAACTGTTCTTTGAATATTAGACTCGTTTCCTCCGCGATCCGGCCCGCAAGACATGCCCGATTGCTCCTGTAGATTACGCTGAAATATCCGCATATCGGGGTTTTCTGCATAGGCCAATCCCCCATGGGGTTGTGGGGGTGGGATGCTGACATTGTCGAATGGGGGATGGGAAGTCTGGTTGCCGCCCAGACCTGACAGGGGCAGACCTGGAAAGTAGAAAGTAAGTGACAAATATTGTTGATGGAATGACAAACTCTGCGACTTTCATGTGCGATTAACTCTCCCGGCTCGTCACGGCTACGCTGACGGCTCATTCTTGTAACAGCTTAGCCCCTTTTTAGGGGGGCACATGATGTGTCCGCAGACATTGAATGAATTCTTGTTCACCGTGGCCACAGCGTGGTAACAGTCAGAAACGTGATGCCGACGACGGTAAGTGATGCTGAAGTGTTTCATATGCTGGAAGAAAGGGAACTCCGCGTCGGGTTTCTTCGTGCCTTACCGCTTGCCCAGCTTCATGTTCTCCGCAGCGCCGATTGTGTTTGGAAATACTTTTTGAGCGGCTTTGATAATCATGTCCACTTCGTCGTCGGTTCTCGTCGGCGCGTGATGTGTGAGCACGAGTTGCTTCACTTTCGCTTCTCGGGCGATGAACGTGCATGCCTGCCATGTACTGTGGCCCCAGCCGCAATGGGCCGGATATTCCTCGGGAGTGTATTGTGCGTCGCAGATTAGAAAATCGGCATTTCCGCAGAAATCGAGAAATGCCGGCTTTATCGTATGGGCATTGTGTTCCATATCTGTCGCCACCACAACAACGGCTTCGGGAGTTTCCAGTCTATATGCGAGGCATTGCTGCGGATGGGGAATGTTAATCCAGGATATTTTCACACCGCCGCATTCAAGTTTGCCTTCCTTGACAGGCAGGTCTTCCAGCTTCATTGTCGCATCGGTTTCGCCAAGTCCGACCGGCCAATAGGGTTTGCCCATGAGTGTGTTCAGCGTCTCTTTCCAATTGTTCGCGCGGTGAGGATCTGCCATCAGGGCTATGGTCGCTTCCTTGTTATAGACCGGCTCAAAAGATGGCAGGCCGATGAGATGGTCGAGATGGAAATGGGTAAAGAAAATGGTTACCTGCGGGAGCTTATCTAGCTTGGCAATCTCCCTACCCAGGTTGGCGATGCCCGTGCCGGCGTCAATGACCAGCAGCCCGTTCCGGGATTGGAGACTGAAGCATGTGGTGTTGCCTCCATACCTGAGATATTGCGCCCCGCAGGCTGGAACCGTTCCACGTGCTCCTCTGATTGTAAAATCCCACATTTGCCCACCATGTTGATGCTGGTTCGAAACTAGACACGGGAAACAGTTTGCGTGAGAGACGAGCGGAACGGCTCTGGCAGTCTCATAAGTATGAAGTCCAGCATGACCTTTGCTTGCAGGACGGCTTCGCGCGTCGTTTCCTGGTCGGGCCAGAAATCATCGTCATACCTGGCCTCAACCGCATATGGTGTCAATAATTGCGCAGGTTTCATAATGGCTTCAAAACTATCGTCTCGGCTCTTGCACATCTCCACGAGTGCCGCAAGATTATGCATGTATGGAAAATCCATTCTGTTCAGTGTCAGATGAGCTTTGAGGCATTTCTCTGCCGCCTGCTGAGCATGAAAACAGGCGGTGTCCAAGGCGAGCCCGGCGTCAAGACACATCTGCGCGTTGGCCAGATCGCTTTTGCCCTTCAGCCATAATCCACGAGCCAGGTCCTCATGCGTCTTCATAGAGAACCTTTCCTTCCCTTGCAGCCGTTGTAACGAACGCTTGCGGGACTTCTCCCCATTCACTCAGCTCATCCGGTGTGTATACGAGGATATCCACGTCGGCAGGCATGTCGCGCAACACCCCGTAAAGCTGAGCTGCCCGTCTGTGGCGGGGCAAGTTGGAATCGGCAATAACCAGTATATCCCAATCGCTATCGGACCGCGCCATACCGCGTCCCCGACTACCGTATAAGATGATCCGATGCGGATGCGCAGTCTCCACAATGCGCCGCGTCACTTCGTCTATATCCAGCGTCTGTTTCATCGAATAGGACCTTCTATTACAAGCTGCTCCATAGATCCAGTATCAATTAAACAATACAGCTTATACATCTGGTGGTCAATCTATGCGTCGGTAATTGCATTGTTGTCCACTATCGCGGCATGATGAACGTGCAAATCCATTGATGCTATTCTTCTGTCACCGTGCATAGTTGCAGATTTCGCTTGATGCAGCGCAACGCGGTCACTAGCGTAACGACAGCATTGTAATATGAATATTCTCGCTAAAACAGGTGACTTCGCCATAGCGAAATGGCGAAACGTGCGTAATACGGTTTCGGTGGCATGGGGGGTGTTGTGTCTCGCTGTCAGCCCGAAAAGCTGGCCACGAACAGTGAGGGAACAAGTCGCTAAGCAATTGCTTTTTACAGGCGTCGAAGCGATCGGCTTGACGACGGTGATTGCTGTGCTCGCCGGAATATCGATTGTAGTCCAGGCCCAGCTCTGGCTGAACCGGTTCGGACAGTCGGAGGTGCTCGGGCCTCTGCTGGTCGCGATCATCATTAGAGAGGTCGCGCCTATGCTTGTGAATTTCGTTGTCATTGGCCGCAGCGGGACGGCCATCGCCACTGAATTGGCAAACATGCGCGTCCGCCATGAGGTTGATGTTCTCGACGCGCAGGGGATAGAACCCACGCTGTATCTGATCATGCCGCGTGTGATCGGAATGATAGCTTCGGTGTTTTGCCTGACGGTAATATTTGTGACGGTTTGTTTTGGGAGCGGCTATTTGTTTGGACTACTCATCGGTGTGGCTGCGGGCGATCCGGTCGTTTTCCTGCGCAGCGTTCTCGGCGCGGTTTCTCCGGCTGATATCGTCAACCTCTTCGCGAAGACGCTTGTCCCGGGGCTTGTCACGGGAACGATTTGTTCCATGGAAGGACTAAGTATTGGCGGCACGGTCACAGAGGTCCCACAGGCCGTGACGCGCGCGGTGGTGAGGTCAATTGTGGCATTGCTGGTTGTATCGGTTGCCATATCGATCGTGACATATTTATAGTTTTGATTGAGGAGCATTGTGGCAGAATCAATGAAGATACTCGAACTTCGCGATGTGGTGCTGCGGGCACTCTCCGGATTATCGCTGGCCATTTCGGACGTAAGCCTCATCATCCGTGCGGGGGAATCGTGTGTAATATCCGTCAAAGATCGGGAGCATGGCATCGGTAACCCGCTGTTCGATCTGGCGCAAGGCGTGACGGAACCGGACGAAGGATTAATCTCGTTCATGGGGCGGGATTGGCGAGATATGACTCCGACGGATCAGTCGAAGATGCGGGGACGGATCGGAAGAGTATTCGAGACTCAGGGCTGGATCAGCAACTTGAGTGTACGCGAAAATATCAGCCTCTCACAGCGGCATCACACAAAGCGTTCGGAAGATGAAATAGCGCAGGAGGTGGAACATTTGTGTAGCCTTGCCGGACTGGATGCCGAATTGGAACAACGTCCGGAATACGCGGCCAGAGGTGAATTGCAAAAGTCGCAATGGGTCCGGGCTTTTCTTGGCAGTCCTGTCCTCGTTCTTCTGGAGCATCCCGAAGTCGGTGTGCCGCCAGAAAGCGTCGAGAGATTGATCAGCATGACCGGTGAAGCGATCCATCGTGGCGCTGCAGTCGTATGGATGACTTCCGAACAGAC
>CAZASC010000033.1:0-25604 GCA_964487695.1 uncultured Victivallales bacterium | reverse complement strand
AACGAAGTTCACCACGGAAGAGGGATCGTACGGACTTCAGGAAGGCAGTGAAATTCGTGTCAGGAACACGGTGGCCGGCAAAGTCGGCAAGATCATGCCCACTCCCGATGGCGGAATGGAGCTGACATTTGTGATTCAGAAGCGCTTCATGCCGTTCGTCAGGAAGGATTCTGTTGCCAATATAAAGATGAAGTTTGGAGTCGCTGGCGACGCGTTCGTCGAAATCATGATGGGAAAGGGAAAGGTTGTCCAGGATGGCGACGTTATCGTGTGCAAAAAAGACGAGAAGATGGACGAAATGATTGAAACCGCGAAAAAGACCCTGACCGAGGTTCGAGAGACGCTCGTGCCCATGCTCGACCAGGTGCAGGGAATTCTCAAACACGTAAACGGAATTACTGCCGGAATCGAAAGTGGCGATGGCGTTGCCGGCAGTCTCATCAACGACAAGAAGATGGCGGACGATTTAAAGCAGACTGTGGTAAAGCTGAATGGCGCTTTGTCTGAGGCGCAAGGCACGCTACATGAGACAACACGGCTCATCAAAGGCGCGCAAAAAAACTGGCTGATCAGACGATATGTCGAGCAGGATAAAAACGAAGACATGGTCGTGCCATCGTTTCTCGGCAGCGGCGAGCTTGCCACTCGTGTCGAACGATATAGAGGAGAACTGGACACAGCCAGGGCGGCAAACGATTCCGTGAATATCGTGAGGAATATCCATCAGTTGGGGCTGTGCCTGATCGCTCAAGGCCGGAATGACGAGGTGGTACAGCTTTTGGACGAAGCGAGAATCGAAAAGGGTGCTGTTGCTGAGAACGCCATTCGCGTCTGCCTGCTTGAATCGGAGCTGAATCGCGTGACGGGCAAGCTGGATGCCGCCGCCGTATCGGCAGAGGCGGCAATCAAACTGCTCAACTGGCATACTGAAGACGATCTATGCGCACAGTGCCGCATTGCGCTGGCTGCAGCTGACTGCGACCTGGGCCGGTTCGACGAAGCTCTTGCGGAACTGAAAAAAGCGGACTCGCTGCTTAAGAAGTCAACTTCAATGTTAATGGCGAAGTCAATTGATCTGATGGGGCGCGTGTTGATGAAGGGAGAGCCGCAGCAGGCCGCCGGCGAATTCGATAACGAGGCGGATATTCTCAGGGACAATGGCGCGTTCTACGGAATGGCGGGCGCTCTCAGAAAGGCTGGCGAAGCGTACGAACACGCAGGCAAGTTTGACACGGCGGCGGATCGTTATTTTAAATCAGGACGCAGTTTCTTCTTCGATGGCTACACGAAGGAGGCAACGGAGGCGCTGACCTGCGCTTTGTCTGTCGCCGACAAAGCAGGCGATAAATCGTTTCGTGCCCAGATCGAACTCATCAACGCCCAGAGCGCCCACGAAAAATAGTTGAGCAACAGAAGATGTCTATATGACAGGTTCATCATGCGACATAAAACTATTTCAATAGCTGGCAGTGCCAGCAAACGTCTAAAGATGTCGAGAAAATGAAAGGAAGAAACATGAGAGGATTGATTGGAATGTCGCTGTGTTCAGCGTTGCTTGCGACTGGAGTTGCGTGGGGTCAAGAGATATCGGTGAAATCAATGGCTCCTTCCGTGGTAAAGACTGTTCCTGAGTCCGGATTCACGGCAGTGGACTCGGCTTCCACGACACAGATCACAGTAACGTTCAGCAAAGAAATGATGGACGGAAGTTGGTCATGGTCGCAGGTCTCGCAGGATTCTTTTCCGAAGATTATTGGGAATCCAAGGTATCTGGACGACAAGAAGACGTGTGTAATAGACGTCAAGCTTGAACCTAAGAAGGTATACATTATCTGGATAAATACGCAGAAATTTGGAAACTTCAAAGGCACTCAAGGGAACTCTGCTATTCCGTATCTTCTGGTGTTTGAGACCAAGTAAGAGTGCGAAAAATATTTAAACAGAGCCTCCCTTCGACACGGATAAAACGTGCTCTTGAGGATCTTGGCAGGGATAGGCTTGCAAACAAATCTCCCGCCGGATAACTTGCCGCGTCTTTTGTTTCATGGATTTTGAAACGTTGAAAGGAGTTTGAAATGGTAACTGAAAAAATAGCGGAGATTGCCGTTCAGTGTCTGGATAAGACTGGCTATTGGGGCGCGGGATTTCTGATGGCACTCGAAAGCATGATCGCGCCAGTACCAAGCGAGGCAGTAATGCCTTTTGTCGGTTTCCAGGTGGCGGATGGAAAGTGGAGTCTCTGGGCCGCGGTTCTCGTTACAAGCCTCGGTTCCATCATCGGCTCGTCAATATCCTATCTGCTTGGCGCATATGGAGGTCGTCCGCTTGTTCTGAAGGTTGGAAAATACCTGTTGCTCAACGAAGACGATCTGCATATGACGGAAAAGTTTTTCCACAAGCGTGCCGGAACATGGACGCTTTTCATCAGCCGCTTCATCCCTGTCGTGCGTCACCTCGTCTCGATTCCAGCCGGCATGGGCGAGATGCCCGTGGTCCCGTTTCTGATCGCCACAGCGGCTGGCGCCACGATATGGAACAGCTTCCTGCTGTTCTGCGGCATGAGGCTCAAGGATAATTGGACGATTGTCCAGAAATACTCTCACAAGATAGATATCGTCGTCGTAATACTTGTGTTCTGTGTATTCGTGTGGTTTGTCAAAACCCACATTGCCCGTGCCGTCCGCAGGAAGTGACTGACGAACAAATGACGAACAGCGATAGCCGCTCTTACTGGAAAGATTCGGCTGCCGACCTTGCGAGCAGTTTGTCTACTGACCTGTTTGCCGGAATGTCATCATCCGAAGCTGCGTTCCGGCTGAATAAATACGGCCCAAACGAACTTGCAGTAAAGGAGGGCGAAAGCGCGTGGAGGCTATTCCTCCGGCAGTTCAGCAGTTTCATCATCTGGGTGCTGATTGTCGCCGCATTGATCTCCGGCTATATGAAGGCATGGCCGGATGCCGCAGCCATAATCGTGATAATCGTTCTGAACGCCGTTCTCGGCTTCATTCAGGAATATCGTGCCGAAAAGGCGCTGGTCGCGCTTCGCAACCTATCCAATCCTTCGTCCAAAGTGACGCGCGATGGGCGGCAAACTCTCATTCCGTCCACTGATTTGGTCCCCGGCGACATCATCGAAATAGAGGCTGGCGATCATGCTCCGGCGGACTGCCGTATAATATCCAACACTTCCAATTTATCGGTGCAGGAATCAAGCCTTACGGGCGAGTCTGCGCCGGTTGCGAAAACTTCGGCTTTACTGAAAGATGAAAATCCTGCGTTGGGCGATCGCTGTAACATGCTTTTCATGGGTACGGCGGTTGTATCCGGCAAAGGACGGGCAATCGTCGTCGTGACAGGGATGCGCACAGAATTGGGGCGCATAGCTGGAATGCTTCAGGCGATCGAACCGGAAGCGACCCCGCTCCAAAAAAGGCTGGACGAATTCGGCAAGACCATTGTGAAGGTCTGTTTCGTTCTTGTGGCTATGGTCTTTGCAATGGAATGGATGCGCGGCGGCAAGTTTGTGGATACCCTTCTGACGGCCGTGAGTCTAGCCGTGGCAGCAATTCCAGAGGGACTTCCGGCTGTCGTAACCATCACTCTTGCGCTGGGTGTCCAGCGAATGGTCAGTCGAAACGCGCTCATCAGAAAGCTGCCGTCAGTAGAAACGCTGGGCTGCGTAACCGTGATCTGTTCGGACAAAACCGGTACTCTCACGAGAAACGAAATGACCGTTCAGGCGGTTTATGCCGGGAATGTCTTGTTCAATGTAACAGGCACGGGATACTCGCCGCACGGCGCCTTCATGCTGGACAAGAATGAAACAAGTCCGAAAGATCATCCTGACCTCAACGCTGTGCTCCTGTGCGGAACGCTTTGCAACGGAGCACAATTGATAAAGGAGCAAGGCATTCACAAAATCGTGGGAGATCCAACAGAAGGTGCGTTACTCGTTTGCGCCGCCAAAGCAGGCATATCGAAACACGAGTCCGAGAAGGAATTTGTATTCCGTGACGAAATTCCATTCGATTCAGACCGGAAGCTGATGTCAATAATTCGCGAAAGAAAGGACGCCATGCAAAGCGTATTTGTCAAGGGCGCGCCAGACGTGCTCCTTGGCAAATGCACCAACATCCAGGAAGACGGCAAGAATCGTCCTCTGACTCAAAAGGACACGGATGCTATATTGGAGATGAACTCGAAACTGGCAGACCGGGCCATGCGAGTGCTGGCATTGGCATCGAAGGAGATCGCGAAAACACCGGACAAGGCAGCGGAACAAGCGGTCGAAACAGAGCTAATGTTTCTTGGCTTGGTCGCAATGATCGATCCGCCGCGACAGGAGGCCGGAAACGCCATAGCGGAATGCAAGTCGGCTGGCATCAGGACTGTGATGATCACAGGGGATCATCGAAACACGGCGGTGGCTGTCGGGAAGGAATTGGGCCTTTACGAGGGAGGCTCGCAGGCGCTCACAGGCCTGGAACTCGAGGGCATGTCGGATCGCGATCTGGAAGTTCAAGTGGAGATCACGGCGGTTTATGCGCGGGTTTCGCCTGAGCACAAGCTTCGTATTGTGCGCGCCTTGCGCAAGAAAGGTCATATAGTCGCAATGACAGGCGACGGCGTGAACGACGCGCCTGCTGTCAAAGAAGCCGACATAGGCATCGCCATGGGCATAACTGGCACCGATGTGACAAAAGAAGTCTCCGACATGATCGTGACCGACGATAATTTCGCTTCAATTGTGGCCGCCGTCAAAGAAGGGCGTGCAATCTACGACAATATTCTCAAATTCGTCCATTATCTTCTTTCCTGCAATGTCGGCGAAATTCTCGTGATGTTTCTGGCGTCGCTTGCAGGTTTGCCGGTGCCGTTGTTCCCGATTCAGATTCTGTGGGTGAATCTCGTTACCGATGGGCTTCCAGCCCTGGCGCTCGGCATGGACAGCACTGATCCTGCCATAATGAAAAGACAGCCTAGAAGCCCGGCTGAACCTGTGATCAACGTCAGGAGCGGTATGACAATGCTTGCTCAGGGCTTACTTATTTCAATGTGTGCGCTCGGTGCATTCCTTCTTGTTTACAAGGTCAAAGGCGAGGGGCTTCCGCAGGCCAGGACAGCAGCATTTATCGTGCTCTCCTGTTCGCAATTGTTCCACGCTTTCAATTGCAGGAGCACAACTCAATCCATATTCAAGCTTGGCGTGTTTTCCAATCTCAAGCTGGTATATGCCGTAGCTCTGTCATTCATTTTGCAACTGGCGGCAGTCGGCGTTCCTTGCATGAAGAGCGTGTTCAAGGCAGAATCACTTTCCGCCGTTGACTGGCTGCTGGTGCTTGCGCTTTCCTCGTTCCCGTTGTGGGCCATGGAGTTTGTGAAGGCAGTTCTTCACATTCGTGATGGCTTTACTGGAAATCCTGCCTATTCAAGGTCGGTGCGCGGTTTGAAGAAATACTCCTGAACTTTCTCCATGTAAAGGTAGATGCCAGGCGTTACGAAGAGGGTGACAACCTGCGCGAATATCATTCCACCGACTACCACGAGTCCCAGCGGAATGCGGCTTGAGGCATCTGCGCCGAATCCGAGTGCAATCGGCATGGCGCCGAGAATTGCGCACAGTCCGGTCATCAGGATTGGTCGGAATCTTACTATGCAGGCATCATGAATGGCGTCGTAGCTATTCCGTCCCTCCCGTTTGCGCTGCAGGGCGAAATCCACCATCAGGATGCCGTTCTTGGTGATGAGGCCGATCAATACGAAAAGCCCGATATTCCCATAAATCGAAAGCACGCCCTTTCCCGCAAGCGAGGGGAAGATATTGGACAGGAGATTGGTCACCCATAGCGTCAGTAGGCCGCCGAAGCCGGCTACCGGCAAAGTGGTCAGAATTGTGATGGGTTGGATATAACTCTCATAGAGCATGCCGAGCACGATATATTTCAAAAAAATTGCGATCAGCAGCAGGATGCCAAGGCTGGCGATGGATTTTTTGAATTCCAGCGCATCGCCGACGAATTGTCCCTTGACGCCGTGCGGCAGGATCTGTGCGGCTTTGGCTTCAATAGCCTTGGTGGCATCGCCGAGCGCCACTCCTGGGAAAAGGCCAAAGGAGATGATGGCGGACTCCTGTTGATTCGCATGGGGCACGCTTTGTGGGCTGGCATCCTCACGCCAGCTAATGATCGACTTAAGCGGAACAAGAGTGCCGAAGGTGGGCGAACGCAGGTAGAGCAGGCCGAGGTTGTCCGGCTGTCGCTGGTCTTGTTTTTCTATTTCTGGAATGACCTGATATTGGTCCTGATCGGTAGTGAATTGAGCAGCATAGCCTCCGGCAAAGGCAATCGCGAGGACGTTCTCGATGGTGGCAGCACTTATACCAAGCGCCGAAGCGCGATCGCGATCAATATCAACGGACAGGCGAGGCATGGACAGCTTCACGCTGTTTTGTACCGCGTAGGGTGCAATGCCTGGAATACCGCGAATTTCCCGCTCCAGTTTGAGGGATGTGTCATAGACTGTGTCGCGATCCAGTCCAGTGAGCATATAGGCATAGTCGCTGCCCGCCGCTGTGGGATCAGCACCGGCGCTGATCTTGAGCAGCGGCATGGGGCTCATGGCGCAAAGTCCATCGGGTAGCACGGCCAGTTGCCCCATGAATTTTCCGGCTATCTGGGCAATGGGTGGGCGTGTGTTTGGCGGTGTCAGGTGGAGAAAAACGAAACCCATGCTTTGATCGGCGCCAGGCAGGCGTCCGGAAACGTTGCCCATTTGGGCAACTTCCGGCTCCTTCTGCATGATGGTGGAGACCTTTTCCTGGTACTTGCCCATCTGTTCGGTGGATGCGCCCATGGGCATCAGCATGGCTCCCCGGATAAAACTGCTGTCGCCTGGCGGCAGGAAACTCGTGGGCAGAGCGAAGAAATACAACCAGATGCTGCCCATGAAACAGAGTGCCAGCGTGACCAATGACAGCCATTTGTGGCGCAGTTGCCAGTGGAGGGCATTGCCATAGATACGAACAAGGCCGCCAATCGTTTTGGAAATCACGATCTGTGTGCGGTTCAGTTTCTGGTTGTGCTTGATGATGCGCGCGCACATCATGGGCGAGAGCGTCAGCGCCAGGAAGGTGGAGATGACGATGGCGAAGATGACCGTCAGCGCGAATTCGCTCAGATTGCGCCCGACTGCACCGCTCATAAAGACCAGAGGGGTGAACACAATGATCAGGGCCACGCTGGTGGAGAGCAGTGTGAAGGTTATCTCTCCCATGCTTTTTATCGCAGCCGGAATGGGTTTCATACCCTCGTCAAGGTGACGAACAGTATTCTCGAGCACAACGATGGCGTCGTCTACCAGGAAGGTCACGGCCATCACGATTCCCATCAGCGAGAGCGTGTCTATGCTGAACTTTGTGAGGAGCATCGCGACCAATGTTCCGAGGATCGAAACCGGTAGTACGATGCTGGGAATGATTGTCTCACGGACACGGCCCAGGAACATGAAAATCACAAGGACCACCAGCCCCAAGGCGATCAGAACGGTGAACTGCACGTCCTCCACGGATGCTCGAATTGGTGTGGCATTGTTGAAGATGGCCTCAATCTTGATGTCGGGCGGCATGTCGTGCTGGATATCCTGCAGCGCCTGGGTTATGCGGTCTGCCACAGCCACGGTGTTGGCTCCGCTGCTGCGCGAAACTGCGAGGACGACAGATTGTTTATGCTCTGGCTGGCCTGCGCGGCTGTAATGAAAGTCCGCCAGATCGTTGACCAGGCTGTCCACGCAGTTGGCCACATCTTTCAGCCGCACAGGCGCATTATTGCGGTACGCAATAATCAGCTCGCCATACTCGCTGGCCTTCTGCAGCTGTCCCTGTGGTTCAATGGTGAACGTCCGCATGGCGCCATTCAGGTTTCCGCCCGGAATATTGACAGTTCCGCTTTGCAGCGCCGCCGCCAGTTCATCCACGCCAATCTGGTAGGCCGCGAGTTTCTGGGGACTGAACTGGATACGCACAGCGCGCTGGGAACCGAAAACCTGCACTTGCGAAACGCCTTCGAGCATGCTCATCTTGCGGACAAGCACATGGCTGGCATAATCGTAAATGTCGCCCTGCGTCCGCGTATCCGAGAAAACCGCGATGTAATAGACCGGCGAGTCGGATGGATTGAATTTCTGATAGGTGGGCGGACTGGGCAGGTTATTGGGGAGATTGCGCTGCGCGCGTGTGATGGCCGCCTGCACGTCCGGTGCCACGAGGTCCACATTGCGATCCAGACCGAATGTCAGGCTGATGGTGGAAACGCCTGTCCGGTTGTCTGAAAACATTGACTGCAGTCCGGTGATCTGGGTGAACTGGTTTTCGAGCGGCAGCGCCACGGCCGAGGCCATGGTGGCCGGACTGGCGCCCGGATAGGCCACAGAAACCTGAATCACTGGATAGTCCACTGTCGGCAGGCTATTGACAGGCAACTTGAAATGCGCCCATACGCCGAAAACCGCCATGACTATCGTAATAAGGATTGTCGCTACGGGCCGCCGGATAAATATTTCTGAGAAACTCATCGTTATCTCCGTTTCCTGATTGGGTCTTCAGCCGTAGCCAAAGTGATGAAGCCTTGGCAATCCGGCTTGATAATTGAAACTTGAGCCTCGAACATCGAGCCTTCCCTCATATCGTGGTCACTTGCCATCGGAACCGGGCTTGGCCAGCGCTCCTGCGCCCCCGGCAGCCGTAGGTGAATCCTGAGCCTCTGCCACAGGCGCTCCAGGATAGAGCAAGTACTGTCCCAACAACACCACGCTTTCACCGGCTACAACACCATCCATAATCTGAATCAGATCGCCGAACCGCGCGCCGGTTTTCACAAGCCGCATCTCTGCCTTGCCGTCTTTAGTCGCGTAGAGAAAGGTGCCGTTTTTGCCGAACTGCACTGCGCCTTCCGGAACCATCGTCGCGTCATTGATAACGCCTGCATAGAGTTTCAGATCGACGAATTCCCCTGCCCAGAGTTTCAGGTCAGGGTTGGCAACCTCGCCCCTGAGCAGGATGGTACCGCCTTGGGGATCAACCGAGTTATCCACAAACGTGAGCGTGCCGACATAGATGTTTGTCGAACCGCGGGGGATGATTTCGAGCCGAGCCTTTCCCTCCGCCTGTGCATGACGGATAACAGACAAATATTGCTCGGAAACCGAAAATTCCACAATCATTGGATCGTAATTGCGGATATTCGTTAGCTTTGTCACGCCAGCTGCCACAAGATTGCCGTCGTTGATGAAACGCTTGGAGCAGATGCCGTCAAGAGGTGAGGTGATCGTGCAGCGCGAAAGGTTGAGCCGCGCATCCGCCAGAGCGGCCTCATCCATCTGCAGTTGAGCTTCCGCTGACTCGCTTTTTGTTTTGAACGTGTCGAAGTCCTGCTGAGAGATCAGCTTTTTTTCCAGCAGCGGTTGATTCCGTTCGACGGTTATGCGGCTCAATTGCAGATTTGCGCGGTCAGCCTTCGCCATTCCCTCCGCTTGATTTACTTTGTCCATATAGTCGCTGGAGTCAATGAGGAATAACGGTTGGCCATTGGTTACAGTCTCGCCATCCTTCATGAGCGTCTTCATAAGCAAGCCGGAGACCTGCGGAACAATGTCAACACTCATCCTGTCCTCTGTGCTTCCAAATGTCTGTATGACGATCGGCGCATCGATTTTCACCGCCTGAACCGTCTTTACTGTCACTGATCGCGGAGGTGGAGCGCCCTGTTTCTTGGCGCACGCGCTCGTCATAATGGCGATAGCGCCGCATAACATCAGAATCCCCGAAAGACGCACGTATTGGTTCATGGTCTGTTCATCCTTCTTAATGGTTCATGTTGAGAAATATCATTGGCTTGCGTGCTGCCCTCATCCTCGAGCAAGCCTGTGGAATAAGCCAGGTTCACCAGAGCAAGCAGCACTTCCTGGCGTGTGGCAACGTCCTGGCTGCGCGCCTGCGCCAACTGGCTTTCCGCAGTCAGAAGATCGAGAAAGCCCTTGATCCCGGCCTTGTAACTTTCAAGCGCAAGATCGTAGGCGGCGGAAGAGCTTTTCAGATATGCCATGCTGAATCTGTGCTTTTCGATGGCCGTTTCGTAGTTGCGATAGCTTGTCCAAACATCGGCGCTGGCCGCGAGTTCGGCCTGCTCAAGTTGAGCTTCAGCCGACTCCGCCTGTGCTTCTGCGGCGCGCTTCGCATTCAATGTTTGGAAGCCGTCAAACAGCGTCCACTGCAGATTCAGCCCGGCATTGTAAGTTACGTCGCGATCCGGAAACTCCTTGGTGACAGTCTGGCTGCCGAAATCGTAATAATTGCGACTGAGCGCTCCGTTCAGGTAAAGCGACGGCCATTGCTCAGATCCAACCACAACCACAGCGGCCCTCTTTGCGGCCAGTGATGCGCGAAGCGAAGATATATCCGGACGGCGGTCCAGCGCATTGTCTATGAGTCCTCTCATGTCAACTTCCGAAAGAGTTTCCGGCAAATCGTTGGTCGGCGTCGACAACTTGACATCGGTGTCCGCCGGAACGCCTATTGCCTGTGCAAGATTGCCGCGTGCGATCTTGAGCTGGCCTTGCGCTCCTGCGAGATTGAAAAGTGCCTGGTCATAGGCCGCCTGTGATTGCAAGATATCCAGTTCGGTTCCCAGTCCCTGCTTCTGGCGCTCCTGTGCAGCGTCAAGAGTTGTCTTCGCGTCAGTGGCGCTGGTTTCGACGGCTTCAATTGCGGCCTGGGCACTGATCACATTGTAATAAGCGCTTTCGACGGCCAGCAGAATATTCTGGATGGATCTGTTGAAAGTGAAATCCAGCGCATACACCGTCTGGAGCGCTTCTTCCACGGCGGCGCCGCGTCCGCCGCCGAAATTGATTACCAGATAATTCACCTGTAGACCGGGCCCATATGTTGTGTACACTTGGTTAAACGTATTCGGATTGCCTTTGGTGCTCTGTTGAGTTCCGCCAGCCGTGGCAGTGATGCTGGGCATGAAATAACCTTCAGCCTGTTTTACTTGAGCCGCCGCCACACTCGCATCGTACCACGCCTTGCGGCTCGCCGGGTTCTTGCGCAGGGCAGTGTCAGAGAGTTCGGCAAGCGTCATCACGTTGGAGAACTCCACTTTATAGTCGCGAAGATTCTTCCATGTCTCGTCCGGCTTTTGTGCGTCTTTCGGCGGTGTCCAGACAGATGCGACATCAACAGGCATTGACACCGAGGCGCACCCGGCGAGAAATGCCATGGGTGCGGCAAGAGTTAATGCGGCGATAACTATGAGATTTCCGATTTTCATTTTCTCCAGCTCTTCCTGGTTGCAGTGGGCACCGATGTTCCAAGAACCATTCCGACTACGGCGCGCACATAAGCATTGGGTGTCGCGGGGCGATACCCCAGGAGAGTTTCGCAAAAAACGTAATGCGCAAGGGCTCCGACAAACGCGTGAGCCTGCGATTTCGGATCTTTGACCGCAAGCCGCCCCAACTTTGTCTCGGCCTGAAGATACTTGGCTAATATGCGAAGATTGTGCAGCGGTGGCGGCTCGTCCTTGAAGCACCACCTGTTGTCCATCAACATGCCACCGGACGACAGCATCACCATTCGCGGAATCACAATCTGGAGTCGCGCAAGCATTTCGCGTCCGGCCGTCTCAAGCAACTTGGATATATTTCCTTTGCCAATGGATTCCGCTAGCGTTTTGTGCCATGGCATTTCCTTGGCTTCCGTGTGCAAGGCCATGATGAAAAGCTGATTCTTCGTCTTGAAATGTTTAAAAATCGAGCCTTCCGACACGCCTGCAGCTTTTGCAACCTGGGCTGTCGTGCCCTTCAAACCATGCCGCAGAAATATCTTCAGCGCAGCGCTGAGAATAACATCGCGTTGTATGGAAACCGGTCTTGACACAGATATCTTCCAATCCACCTTTATAAGTAAGGGCTCACTCAATAATGGATTTGAAAGGTCTTGTCAATTCCACGATGGGATTATTCGCCAAACGCCTCGTCGAACACACGGTTCGACTTGGGGAAATCCAGCTTCTTCACGAATTGACAGGCTTCAGCCGCGCCGTGTTCGCGATCCATCATCGCGTCTTCCCATTCGACCGAAAGCGGGCCAGTGTAGTTGATTGCGTTGAGTGTGCGGATGATTTCCTCGAAATTCACGCCACCGCGTCCCAGGCTTCGAAAATCCCAGCCGCGCCCCGGTGTACCAAAATTCAGGTGCGACGACAGTATTCCGCTCTCGCCGTCAAGGGTGAGTGCCGCATCCTTCATATGAACGTGGTAAATTCGATCCGGAAACGCCTTCAGGAATTTCACAGGATCAACCATCTGCCAGTGCAAATGGCTCGGATCGAAATTGAATCCGAACGCCTTCCGGTTCTTCACGGCCTTGAGCGCCCGTTTCGCGGTGACGATATCGAATGCTATTTCCGTTGGATGAACTTCCAGCGCAAACTTCACGCCGCATTTGTCGTAGACGTCGAGTATCGGGTTCCATAACGACGCAAAGCGACTGAAACCGTCCTCAATAATCTGATCGCTCACCGGCGGAAAGCTGTAGATCATATGCCAGATCGGTGAACCTGTGAATCCGTTCACGATTTTGACGCCGATATTCTTCGCCGCCACGGCGGTGTCTTTCATGGCCTGAACGGCCCATTTCCGTTTCTTTTCGGCGTTGCCGGCGCAATTCTTCGGCGCGAACATGTCCGACCGTTCATCGTCATTTGGGTCGCACACAAGCTGGCCTGCGAGATGATTGCTGATCGCGTAAAGCTCAAGTCCGTATTTCGCCAGAATCTCCTTGCGACTCGCCGCGTATTTCTTGTCTTTTGCCGCGCGTGCGACATCAACGTGATCGCCCCAGCACGCCAGCTCAAGTCCGTGATAGCCCCACGCCGCCGCCTTCTCAGCAAGTTTCTCCAGCGGTATGTCCGCCCATTGTCCTGTGAATAGTGTGACCGGTCTTGTCATTTGTCCAACTCCTATGCTTGCTTGCGATTTCTCCTGTCTGAACACTGAACACTCTCTACTTTTCGACTTTCGTCCACTTTCCCTTTGCCTTCGAGCTTTTCACAACGGCATCTAGAAATGCCATACCTCTGACGCCGTCGCTTACCTGCGGATAATCGCAATTGCTTTCCTTGATGTTCTTTCCGTCAAGCTTAGCGGAAAGCGCCGCGGCAAAATCGCGGTAGATATTAGCGAATGCTTCCAGATAGCCTTCCGGATGGCCGGCTGGGATGCGGACAACTGCGGCGGCTTCCTTGCCGACGAAACCAGTTCCGGTACGGCGGATTTCAAGTGGCTTATCGGTCCAGCGGACGACGAGCGAATTCGGCTCTTCCTGCATCCATTCGAGGGCGCCTTTTTCGCCATAGACGCGAATGTTGAGGCCGTTCTCTTTTCCGACTGCGATCTGGCTCGCCCACAAAATTCCTTTTGCGCCGTTCGTAAAGTGAATCAGTACGCTGCCATCATCGTCCAGCGGCCGGCCCTTGACCCATGTCGTCAGTTCAGCGCTGAGTTCCGAGATCGGAGAGCCAGTAACGTATTCGGCGAGGTTGGCGCAATGCGTGCCGATATCGCCCATGCAGCAACTGCCGCCGGCGCGTTTCGGATCGGTGCGCCATGCGGCTTGCTTCTGACCGGTCGCCTCAAGCCTGCCGGCAAGCCAGCCCTGCGGATATTCCACGACAACGCGCCTGATCTTGCCCAGTGCGCTACTCTTCACAAGATGACGCGCTTCCTTCACCATGGCATTGCCGGTGTAATTGTGTGTGAGGCAGAACAGCAAGCCGCTGGATTTCACTTTCTTCTCAAGCTTCCGGGCCTGGTCAAGATTCAATGTCATCGGTTTGTCGCAGGCGACATGAAATCCGGCATCGAGCGCGGCCATGGCTTCGGGATAGTGCATGTGGTTTGGAGTGACGATGCAGACAAAATCCATTCTGTCGCCTTCCGGGCGTTTGCGTTCTTCCGCAAGCATCTCCTGATAAGTTCCATAACATCGATCAACAGGCAGCATAAGCTCCTTGCCGCTCGATATGGATTTGGCCGGTGTGCTGCTGAATGCGCCGCACACCAGTTCGATTTTGTCGTCCATCCGGGCTGCGATCCTGTGAACCGCACCGATAAAGGCGTCTTTACCCCCTCCAACCATTCCCATCCGCAATCTTCTGTTCATCCAATGTCCTCCTGCTGGTATCTATGAAAAGCTTCCAGAATCTAGTCCCCGGCAGCCGCCAGATCAAACGTTTTATTATGATATTACTGTGCAATTTGCTTGAGGAAGCGCGTCTCATCGGCCAGTATCGTGATCATGAGGAAACATTCTCTCATAGGCAAAGTCGCGATAGTAACCGGCGCGGGGCGGGGGATAGGGCGAAGCATTGCGTTGGCGCTATCCAAGATCGGCATCACAGTGGTGTTGACCGCGAGGACGGAGAAGCAGTTGCTCGCGGTGAAAACTAAGATCGCTAAATCCGGCGGGAGCGTCATCAGTTTGCCCGCAGATCTGGCGGACGAGGCAGCCATTGCGAATCTCGTCAAATGCACAGTGAAATACCTTGGCCATCTCGATATTATCGTCAATAACGCCGGAATGGGAATCTTTGGGCCGCTCGCCGACACGACAACCTCGGAATGGGACCAGGTAATGGCGGTGAACGCACGCGGTCCGTTCCTGCTTTGCCGGGCGGCTATTCCTCATCTGCGGAAATCCAAGCGCCCGTTCATAATCAATATCGGATCGGTCGTGAGTACTAAAGGATACATGAATCAGGCTGCATACACTGCGTCCAAGCACGCTTTGCTCGGCATGACCAAGTCATTGGCGAAGGAAGTTCAGAAAGACGGCATTCGCGTGCACGCGATATGTCCCGGCGGAGTAGACACGGAACTTGTGACAAAGGCCCGTCCTGATCTCAATCGCGCCGAATTGATCCACCCTGATGAGATCGCTGAGATCGTCACCTTTCTGGTGACGCGCAATGGCAACGGTGTAATTGACCAAATCGACGTCCGCCGCGCATCCGGAACGCCATGGGCGTAGAGGGGAAAATGTAATGATGGAATAGTGGAATGTTGGGGTAGCCCTTGCTTGTTCCTACGCCAACATTCCATCATTCCAACTTCCCTCACTGAATCAATCCCGGAGCCTGGAGCAGCGGCATCAATGCGCCTACGGCCAGCACGGTGACAATAATTCCGACAATCACGATCAGAAGCGGCTGCAGCAAAGCTGTGAGGCCGGCGACCATCGTGTTTACCTCTTCTTCATAATACTGCGCCATCGATAGCAACATTTCGTCGATGCGTCCGGTTTGTTCTCCAGTTCGTAGCATATCCACCATGGCGGCTGGCACAACCCGCTGACCCGTAAAGCCCAACGAAAGTGGATTGCCTTGTTCGACGGAAGCTCGGGCTCTCAATATTGCTTCGGATACGATCGCATTGCCCGCCGCTCCAGCGGAGATGTCCAGTGCCGACAGGACAGGCACGCCGCTGCGGATCAGCGAGCCGAATGTGCGGGCAAAACGTGCGGCTGCAAACTTCTGCGCAAGAACGCCGAAGACCGGCAAAACAAGGACAAGCCTGTCAATGATACGGCGGCCAGCCGGTGTTCGACGGAGTAAATGGGGCGTTGCGCCCATTGCTGCAAGCGCCAGCAGTACGAGGAATCCATATGATCTGAACAAGGAACTGAGCCTTAGCAGAAACCGCGTGGGGGCCGGAAGCTTTTGCCCCAGCGAACCGTACAATTCGCTGAATGTCGGAACTACAAAGATCACCATCAGCGCGCCAACCCCGAAAGCAATGCCGAGAACCACGATTGGATATATCATGGCGGAACGTATCTTTCGCCTCACGCTTACTGCGGCCTCAATGTATGCGGCGAGTTCTTTCAGAGTCTCCGGCGTTGTGCCGGTCTTCTCGGCGGCTTTAATCATGCTGACATACGTGACATCAAATACAGTCGGGAACTGCATCATTGATTGAGACAACGGAATTCCCTTTTCGATGTCCATTCGCATCCACATGATGAGCCCTTTGAAATCAGGATTGCGTTCCTGGTTCTCAAGGGTTCTGAGGCAAGTGATGAGCGTCATGCCGGTATCGAGCATTGCGCCTAATGAGCGAGAGAATAAAGGCAACGTTTTTGCCCGTATTCTGTTCGCGCCCGGCACTCCGAGAGTTTTTGCAGCGGATGTCTGGGTGCTCATCAGATGTTCATTGCCTTATCGCAGGACTACTGTTTAACGAACGGCGACATGCGGCCAAATGCCGCTGCGTCAAAACCGTTATGGCTGCTTCCCGACCACATGAGTTGATCTTTTCTTTTGCCTTGGTCGGCATCGTCAACGCCGAAGCTGAAATTGAACTGATCGCCAGGCTTGAAGTGATTCGTCGTGAAACCATCAAATGGGAGAAATACCTCGATGCTATATCCGCGGCCGGGCAGAATATCGCTCGTTACGGTTGCACCGCTGACGGCAGAAGTTTCCCTGTCGGGGAAAAAAGCGATGCTTGCCGGATTCGTGCCTGAGGCTGGTGTTGCGATGGCCTGGAAGACGCCTTTGCCGTACGAAGAAGTTCCACGGCTACACTCGGGGCGGGTGTCCATGAAGATTTCCACTCCGTCGTTTTCCCATGGTCTTGCGTTGGTAACGATCAGGGTGTCGTCGTTGACTTCGGCGCGGAAAGTCAGCCCCTTATCATTTCGCATGAGCCAGCCTGTTGCAGAGCAGTCGGCTATGCCTTTCCAATTGTTGCGCCAGAGAACCACCTGCGAAACAGAATCAATTCTGAGTTCGGTTTCCTTTGGAGGCGGTTCGTTTCCGTCGAAGTAGTATCCGACTTTATAGACAGCGATATTGGCTCGACCCTCGTCAATCGCTTTGCCGTTCATCAACATCCGGCACCAGCACCACGGTGGCTCCGCATTGGCGAGGTGACGATCGGCTTTGAACGAAATCTGACGACTTTCGCCCGGCCTCAGCTTTACATCCGTTGTCATCGGAAAGACGGCGAGTTTATTTCCTTCGGGAGGATCCCACAAAATCTCAAATGTCAAATCCTCGTCCAGTAGGTTGGTAGGCGAAATCACAGCAACATGCGGTTCGTCAAGTCCAGCTTGCATGGCTTCGAAGCGGAACGCCTTCTTCATCTCTGCCACTTTCGCTGGATAATCTGAGCGAATAGGAGTCGTGCAGCCAGCGAGTAGCACGACCATGGCTGCCTGTGACAATATAGCGAACAGTTGGATTCTCATCTTCATGGCGACGAACATACGCCCACAGTAGCGCCCGGTCAAGCCGGGGTAAATGCAATCGGCTGACCAGCAATGATCGTTATGACTCCGCTATACTCTTCTTTCGGACTGATCATGGCGGCTCGTGAGGACGCCCCTCCCGAATCACGCAGCTGTTCTGTGGGTTGCGATAATGTTGGGAGGGCGAGACTCCGTCGAGCCGAGACCGAGAAACGCGCTTAAGCAAGGGCAGACTTTCTGCTGAAGCCGGTACAACGAAAGCTCATGCTCGCGCTTGCTGTCGTATGGTGTGATCAGCCTTGCGGTTTCCTCACGAAAATTGCACATTTCTTGTGCTGGGGTGTGTACATTGTGGGTATGATCAAATTTAATGACTGGATGTTCCTTCTATGTGGTGCTGGTTTCAATTGCTTTATCAGAGAAGAATCTTCGAGCTTATATGCACTTTAGCTCGTGATTCTGGAGCAGATTTACATGTTTGGAATGGCATCGAGATACTTTCAGAGGAACCAGAGTATTCAAGAATCATAGAGTCGTTGGAATGGTTGGGTGGTTGCGCGCCAGGAACTAGAGGCTTGGTTTGTCAGCACCTTAAGATGATTGCTTGCTTCCCAAAAGGCGATTCCACAGTTTTCCCGGCCATTGGGAAGAGCCTCGTAAATTCGAGGGAGCTTGGATGCCTAGATGTTTCCCAGCTTGCTCATCGGCTTGCTGGCATGGCGCGTTATATCGGTCAATGCAAACAAACGAACCGATACAAAACTTATCGGTTTACGGATTTTCCAATTTTTGGCTCATAACCGGAAGTGCGCTCAGTAGTCATATCTAGGTCTTGGTGCTTCTATATTCAAGTTTTGAATTAGTCAGTTCTTGGGATTGCAATCCTAATATTCATTTTTTGTGTGCATTTGCGAGACGTTTCCGGCAAACTACCGGCTGCACAAAAGCAAGGAAGTGATGAACCATGACTGATACAACGAGCAACGAATACAGGGATCAACGGCTGGCTAACATGAAGAAGCTGGTCGAATTGGGGTACAAGCCATTCGGGCAGGCTTTCAAGCGAAGCAGCCGGCTGGCTGAAATGCGCGAGAAGTTTGAGGAGAAAAAGAAAGTCTCCGCCGCGGGCAGGCTGATGACGATTCGCGGCATGGGCAAGGCCATCTTTGCCGACCTTAGCGACGGATCGGATCGGCTCCAGATTTACGCGCAGAAGAACGGCCTGGGTGAAGAGCAATTCACCGCGTTCAACCTGCTCGATATTGGCGATCATATCGGCGTTGAAGGCGAGCTTTTCATCACTCATAAAGGCGAGAAGACGATCAAGGTCGAAAAGTGGACGCTGCTTTCCAAGGCGCTTCTGCCGTTGCCGGAGAAGTGGCATGGGTTGAAGGATGTCGAGGCGCGTTACCGCCAGCGTTATCTCGATCTCATCGCGAACCCGGATGTGCGCGGGCTTTTCAACAAGCGTATAGAAGCTGTGAAGGCCATTCGCAGCTATCTGGTCGAACGCGGATTTCAGGAGGTGGAAACTCCTATGATGCAGCCGCAGGCAGGCGGTGCGGCTGCGCGGCCGTTCGTCACGCACTACACGGCGCTCGATACCAATATGTTCCTGCGGATTGCGCCGGAACTTTATCTCAAACGACTGCTGGTCGGCGGCTTCGACAAGGTCTTCGAATTGAACCGGAATTTCCGGAACGAAGGCCTCTCTCGCAGTCACAATCCAGAGTTCACCATGCTGGAAATATACGAGGCATACTCCGACGTGAATGGGATGAAGGAACTGATCCAGGGCATGATCACTCACGTTGCAACAACGGTTTTCGGCGGGCTCAAAGTGAGGATCGGCGAGAAGGAACTCGATTTTACGCCGCCGTGGCGCGAAGCGACTTATAAGGATTTAATAAAGGAAAAGATGGGTGCGGATTGGTTCGATCTGCCCCTTGCTGATACGAAGAAAAAAGCCGAAGCCGCTGGGCTCAGCCTCGATCCGGCATGGGATATGATGATGGTCACGCACGAGGTTTACGAGAAACTGGTCGAGCACACTCTCATCAGCCCGACGTTTGTGCGCAGATTCCCGGCGTCGCTCATTCCGCTCGCGAAGGCGTGCGAGGACGATCCAGCTGAAGCAGACGTTTTCGAGCTCGTCATTGGCGGAATGGAAGTTGCGCCTGCCTACACTGAGATGAACGATCCACTCGAACAGCGAAAACGGTTTGGCCAACAGGTGGGAGCAGATGCCGAAAAAGTTGACGAGGATTTTCTGACTGCACTTGAGCACGGCATGCCACCCGCTGGCGGCATGGGTGTTGGTATTGACCGGCTCGTACTCATTCTTTCTGGCTCGGACACAATTCGCGACGTAATCCTGTTTCCGCAGCTACGTCCTAAGGCATAGAGGAGTGTTCAGTGGTCAGGTTTCAGTGTTCAGCAGGTGCAGGATAAAGGGCTACATCAGGAACGATGTATATGCTGCATATCAAGAACGTTACAAGGAATGTATCCGAATGTTGAACGGTCTCAAGAAATCGCTGGAACGGCATCTTCCGGAGAAGGATCGCCGTTGGCTGGTAGCGGAGACAACCGATGAGTATGCCGGGGAAGAAGAATTGCTGCAGTCAGGCTGGCCATCGGCATCGAATCCAGAATCCAGAATCCCGAACACTGAACACTGAACACTGAACACTTCTATGATGCCCTTCTCACTATTTCTGGCGTTGAAGTACCTGAGGCCTAAACGGAGTTTCGTTTCGGTCGTGACGCTCATTTCCGTCATCGGCGTGCTGCTCGGTGTGGCGATTCTTGTCATCGTGCTTTCCGTGATGACGGGTTTCGATAACATGTGGCGCGAAAAGATCCTGAGCTTTAAACCGCACCTGACGGTGGTAGGACGTTATGGGCCGATCGAGGACGAGGAGACAATCTGTCAGAAGCTTGACAAGATTCCCGGGATAACCGGAGTGGCTCCAAGCATCGAGACGCGCGTATTGCTCCAGTACAAGGGTAGAATGCTGGCGCCGATTGTCATTGGTATTGATCCGGAGAGGGCGAAGAAGGTCAGTAAGATACCGGCCAATATCAGTGTCGGTCAGTTCGACCTCGATGACGGCAAGGTTGTCATAGGTGCGGACATGGCAATGGACATGGATCTGGATGTGGGGCGGAAAGTCCTGGTCTATTCGCCCAAAAGCGTCACAACCCGGGACGAAATGTATCTGCCGGAAGAGATGGTTGTCTCGGGCATCTACGACATGGGCATGCGTGATTTTGATTCCGGCTTTATGCTAACATCGCTAGATTCTGCCCGCGAGTTCGTGGGGATGAAGTCCGGTGTGCACTCGATCAACGTGATGACCGACGATCCGTACCGGTTCGAAGAATATGCCTCCAGAGTGCAAAAAGTCCTGGGGCAGGAGTACGTTGTGCGCACGTGGAAGGAGATAGACAAGTTGCTGTTCGATGCGCTTAGCAATGAGAAGGGAATGATGTTCATTCTGCTTGTGTTCATCACCATCGTCGCGATCTTCTGTGTCACGAACACTCTCATCGTCATTACGGTCCAGAAGACCAATGAGATCGGACTCCTCAAGGCGCTTGGTTTTTCGTCGTGGCAGATAATGGCCGCGTTTGTCTGGCATGGAGTGATCCAGTGTATGGCAGGAACGATGGCTGGAATCGGCGCAGGGTTTCTAATACTGTGCAATTTGAAGGGCATTGTCAGGTGGCTGACAATGATCAACGTTCATGTGTTTCCAAAAGAAATCTACGGACTGAGTGAAATTCCATGGAAGATTTCTCCTGGCGAGGTGGCTCAGATTGCGTTGTTCGTTATGGTGTTCTGTACGCTGTCGAGCCTCATTCCGGCGTGGCGCGCGGCTCGGCTAGACCCGGTCGAGGCCCTGCGGCATGAATAGGGAAGGGGAATTGGAATGATGGAATAGTGGCAATGAAGTCAGACTGTTTCGGAAATTTGTGTTCACAATATTCCATCATTCCATTATTCCAATTCCGGCAAAATCCAGTGGAGCTAAAGTAGACTGAAGATGACGACGTTGTTACAAGCTGATGATATTCATAAGACGTACACGATTGCGAAGAAGTCGGTGAATGTGCTGAAAGGCGCATCGCTATCGGTGAGCGAGGGCGAAACGATCGCCATTATAGGTGCGAGCGGCGCTGGCAAGAGCACACTGCTCTATATTCTCGGTACTTTGGACCGACCGGATCAGGGCACGGTCCGCATCGGTGGCAAGGACGTGTATGCGCTGTCGGAGCGCTGGAGGACCAATATCAGATCAACAAGGATCGGCTTTGTGTTCCAGTCGTATCATCTCCTGCCGGAGATGGATGTGCTCGAAAATATTACGCTTCCTTCGATGGCAAGCCGCAGTTTCGGTTCGCAGTCGAAGATCCGCGACAGGGCGAAGGATCTGTTGAAAGCGGTCGGTCTCGCCGACAGGGCGGATCATATGCCGATGGAACTTTCCGGCGGCGAACAGCAACGCGCCGCGATTGCGCGGGCGCTGATGAACGATCCACAATTGGTGCTGGCCGATGAGCCCACGGGCAACCTGGACAATGCAACCGGCGGACAGGTGCTGGATTATCTCTTTTCGCTCACAAAAGGCCGCGGTCACACACTCGTGCTGGTGACGCACAACGAAAAAGTCGCAGGCTCATGCGACCGGACGCTGAAACTCAAGGAAGGACTATTGGTCCTGGCATGAGATGAAATACGGTCTTGTCAGATTTGTGTCCGGGTTTTGCGGCGTCGTTTTTATAGTTTGGGCGGCGGTGATTTTCGCTTATGATGTTCGGCATTATAATCGCCTGCTTCAGATTGAGTTCCGCCGGTATATGATAAGAGACGTCGTAACTTTCGGATTTGGAATTTTCTGCCTTGTGCGCTTTCTTCATTGGGACAGGAAGGCATTGACTGAAGAGCGGGATCACACGCCTTCGTGAAGACTTTTCTCGCCCCAACGACCAAGGTCGTTGGGAGCGTGTTCCCACCGGGCTTCACAGATACTTTGCAGCTACCGCGGCGAGATTGCTGCGTTCGCTTGTTCGCAAAGTTATATGTCCATGAATGCTTTGTTCTTTCAAACGTTCCGACGCGTATGTGAGGCCATTACTTGACGAGTCGAGGTACGGATTGTCAATCTGGTACGGATCTCCCGTGAGAACCATCTTCGTGCCCTCTCCGGCGCGGCTGATAATGGTCTTTACTTCATGGGGCGTCAGGTTTTGAGCCTCGTCAACTATGACGTATTGGCCTGGAATCGAGCGGCCACGGACATAAGTGAGGGCCTCGAGTTCAATAACCTTGTCCTTCATCAGCTTCTCGATTCGTTCTGAAGTGGAACTCTTCTTTTTCTTGCCTTTCTCGGTTGTGGTGTCGCGCATGAGGTAGGTCAGATTGTCGAAGATTGGTTCCATCCAGTGGGTGAGTTTTTCCTCTTTTGCGCCAGGCAGGTATCCGATGTCCTTGCCCAGTGGTATGATTGGTCTGGAAACAAGGATTCTGTCGTAAGAGTGGTTGCTCAGCGTTGCATGAAGTCCGGCCGCAAGCGCGAGAAGCGTCTTGCCTGTTCCAGCCTGCCCCACGAGTGTAACTATGAGAACGCTGGGATCCATCAAAAGCTCCAATGCCATGCGTTGTTCCCTGTTCCTCGCCTGGAGATTCCAGATATGCTCATGCTGACTGGAAAGATGTTTGATTGACCCGGGTTTTACCACGCGAGCCATGGCCGTTCGCTTGGAGTTCGAATCGTCTTTCAGAATCAGAAACTCGTTAGGAAATCTTCCGAGATCGGTGCCTTCCAAAAGCTCGCTCTTAAAAAACGCTTCCAGCATTTCCTTGGAAACGGTCACCTCCGAGTAGCCGGAGTAGAGTTCATCAAAATTGACTTTCTCTTTTTCAAAGTCCTCAGCCAGCAGGCCCAACGCATCAGCCTTGAGTCGTGCATTGATGTCCTTGCTCACGAATACCACATGTTCGCCTTGGACGTGCAAAGCGTAGGCGATCCTGAGCATTCGGTTGTCTGCGAGCTCGCTGTTTAGACCAAAGTCATCGTTGCCGTGGACATCGCCAACGATCTTGAGGGACCCGCCACCAGGCAACGGCGCGCCATCGCGCAAGTTGCCTTTGCTGCGAAGTGCGTCTATTCTGCGAATCACATGGCGCGCATTACGACCGAGTTCGTCGTTGTGCGATTTGAATTTATCCAATTCTTCGATGACCGCCATGGGCAGGATAACGTTATTGTCCTCAAAACTCTCGATACTCTCGGCATTGTGCAGCAGAACATTGGTGTCCAAAACAAAAGTCTTCTTCATATCTCGTCACCTTTGCGCTTTGTTGATCATTGCCATTAGAAAACAGCTGTTATTAAATGTATTTAGTTCGATATTGCTCGAGGAAACTGGCGACTTCATCTTGCAACTTGTCCATCGTTGCGCCCGTCCCATTAGATGCGAGTTCAAAGCCATCATTAAGAGCAAACATCTTGTTTCGGATGTCATCCGGGATACTTGCCTTCTGCTCAACGGCGATCGAGCGCAACTGTCCGGCGATGTGGCGCGCGGACGTTGGATCGGTTGCGAGCGCGATTCCCATATGAGCGAATAATCGCTCGACCGCGTTCATGGTGTTGCAGGTCCCTTGTACGGCAGTCAGTTTGGAGACCAGATCGCCAAGGCTGTCTCCGGTAGCCGATGCTATTTCTATGATTTCGAAGTCCGGTTCGGCCTCGCTGCCGACGAGTCCTTCAGCCCAAGCCACTACTTCTGGCATGCTTGCGAACCCGGTCATTAGCGCCAACCGATACCCCTCCGCCGTTTCCTTGATTTCTTCTTTTGTCATTGCGATATTTCATCCTTTCAGTTGAAAATTCCGGGGCAGCAGTTTGCTTAGCGTGAATACTTGTGCTTTGCTGGAGTTCGCGAGCGACATACAGATGACTTTGAAATCGCCACTGCAGAATTCCGACATTACCTGGCGGCAGGCGCCGCAAGGATAAGGAGTTCCGGGACTGCTTGCGACAATGGCAATGGCTTTGAATTTGCGGTGCCCGGCGCCAACGGCGGCGGAAAAGGCGGCGCGTTCGGCGCAGATCGTAAGCCCGTAAGAGGAGTTTTCCACGTTGCAACCTGTAAAAATATCTCCTTCAGAAGTCAACAGGGCTGCACCTACTCGGAGCTTGGAGTAAGGACAGTAAGCGTTCTTAGCTGCAGATGCGGCCATCTTGAGCATCAATATTTTATTCATAACGTCCGCAAATATAGCCACAAAATGGCTCAAGAACCACAAAAAACAATTTGAACGCGATCCTAAAGCACGAGTGCCATCGGAATCTGGCTTGGCTTTCCGAAGTTGTATGGTAAAGAGTAACCGTTCAATCAAGGGAAGGAAGAGCGACATGGCAGGCGAATATGTGTTTACTCTCACTGATCTGACGAAACGACATGGCGAGAAGACGATTCTTGAAGACGTCAACCTGTCCTTTTTTTTCGGCGCCAGGATCGGCGTCATCGGAGGAAATGGCGCTGGCAAGTCGAGCCTTTTGCGCATTATGGCCGGCATAGACACGGAATTCGTCGGAGAGGCTCAGATCGTAAGGAACAGGACGATCGGCTACCTCGAACAGGAGCCACAGCTTGCACCAGGCAAGACAGTGCAGGAAATCATCGAGGAGGGCGTTGCTTCGCAACGCGCCAAGTTGAATCGATACGAGGAGCTGTGCGGAAAGCTCGGAGAAAAACTTTCCGATGCCGAGACGAAGAAACTCAATAACGAGTTTGACCGACTGCAGAAGGAAATCGAAACGCTCAATCTGTGGGAGCTCGATCATCAGGTCGAGATGGCGATGGACGCTCTGCGCCTTCCGGACAGTGATATGAACGTTGACGTGCTTTCCGGCGGCGAAAAGCGCCGCGTTGCCTTGTGCCGCCTGTTGCTGCGGAATCCGGACGTTTTGCTTCTCGACGAACCGACCAACCATCTCGATACCGAATCCGTGGGATGGCTTGAGGAGTATCTCAAGCGTTTCGCGGGCACGCTCATCGTGGTGACTCACGACCGCTATTTTCTTTCCAACGTCACAGAATGGATACTCGAACTCGACGCCGGCAGGGCCTATCCCTACAAAGGCAACTACGAGGCGTGGCTGGAACAGAAGCAGAAGATGACGGAATTGGAGGCGAGACAGAACGCGTCGCGCAGGAAACTGATTGATCAGGAATTGGCGTGGGTGCGCATGAATGCGTCAAGTCGGCTGACCAAAAACAA
>CAZASC010000032.1:0-30149 GCA_964487695.1 uncultured Victivallales bacterium | reverse complement strand
CTCTCCGCACATTCAGAAAGAAGCCCGGCCATTAGGTTGACGCGCATGCGTAAAAACGGGGCTTCCTCAGGGCGACCCTTTCGGCGCGTCGAAGGGGTAACCTTGAGCAAGGTGCGTGAGCACCGCGCCGAAACCTACGCCGCAATTCATTGCGGCGTAGGCAGACGTATGATAGCGATAAGTTTCGCGATCACCTTGATCAAATTTCCCCTCTCAGCGTCAACCGGCACTCCCACGAAAACTCACACGGAACAGGTTTTTGAACGATCTGGAGTGGCAAAAAGAGGTTGTTCGCACGCCGAAACATGATACTATGACAGCCAATGAGATGGAATGGCCCGTAGGTCAAATGGGAAATGTTGGTCAAGAGCTTTGCGGGTGATATTACATAGGCGACGACATTGACGGATGACGATGTGAAGACTGTGCTTACAGTAGTTAAGGCAGGATGGTGAGCATGGATCATTCCGCATGTAGAACGACTTTGAAATCGCTACTCGAACCTCTTATTCCCCAGCAGATGCTAGGCCGTGTCATCAGGCTTGCTTTCCTTTGGGGAACGTTGATTGCGACTGGTTACGCGATTCTGAACTGGCCATTGTTGAACCCGGTGAAATTCTGGGGATTGATGCATGGTGACCAAAATGTCTTGGTCACATTCATGTACAAACTCTTCGGTGACTGTAGCTACTCGAGAGATTTCGTTCTTCAAACAGCACCCCAAGCTGCGAGTTTGAATAACCCCTTGAATCTATGGTTGTTACATCAATTCTACCAAATCACAGGGCATGATATACCCGCTTCATTTCTCTGGCTGCTGTTGCCTTTCGTCTTTCTATACGTTTTTGTGATGTATTTGTTTTGTTTTGGGCTTAGCCGATCAAATTGGGTTTCCGGTATCATGGCCTCGATTTCGACACAACACTTTTGTCTCGCATTCAATGCTGACTGCTGGGGCATTGGCACCATTGGTACTTCGCGAGCCGCCTATTACGTATTGCCGTTTGTGGTCATAGGAGCAATTACCGCGCTCTTGTCCTTGGACGCAAAGCGTCCGCTTGGCGTCATTCTTGCCTTCGTGCCGGTGGGATTGGTAGCATGCCTGCATCCAGTCAGCGCCTACCACATGTTCTTCATCTTCTCGATTGTCGGTATGGGGGTTGAGATTGGTCGCGACCTCCGCTGGATCACGCGATTCCTCTTCCGTTGTTTTGGCTTTGCGATTGGGGCCATTCCGACAATCATCTCGGTCTTACAGCACCGGCTGTATGTACCGGACACTAAAGCGGCTCTAATTCCGGCATCGCAATTGCTGGAAGCAATGAATATTGTGAACCCCACATACTGGATGCACATCATGCCCTATCCATGCTACGAGTACATCGGAAGCAGCGTAGTTGGCTGGGCATTTGACCTGCCGCTTGCATTTTTTGTGAGTGCTTGTATTTTCGCTTTGATCTTGATCTTTTGGAGACGTATTACGAATCGACCATTGGCTGTCCAACACAAGAAGATGCTGTGGCTTCTTGTCTACTCAAGTTCATTCCCAACATTCTATTGGTTGACAACCGGCCCAATCCAGCAACCAGAAATGGCCGATCTAAAGTGGCATGTATTACCCATTGCGATGCTATTCGGCGCAATGATCTTGAATGCATACCGAGTCTGGCTAAATGGACCAACCAAACTCGACAATTATCTACTGGCCGTATTTACAGTCGCGCTGCTTTTTTGTGTGATCGGTTCTTGGGCGATCAATGGAATACTTCAGGCATTAAACTATCCAGTACGTTTCTGGGAGCAACTGCGTGGAATCCGCATTGCCTTGCTGGTTGTGTACGCGTGGACTGCTCTGAGCATGCACGCTCAAAGTGACAATGGCCTAAAGTTCGGTAAGGTTGTTGTTTTAAGCATATGGATTGTCACGTTCATTGTATTCGTAATACAATATAGTGAGCTTACTTGCGCACAACCTCAGCCAGCAGATGTCGATCTTGTGCATCTATGCGACTGGGCGAAGCAGAATACAGCCGAGGATGCGGTCTTTGCCGTGTTGACACATGAATCACATGGTTCATCCAGCGAGAGCGTGTTTTGGGATACGTCACATGAGAATATCCTTTTTAAAGCATGTGCCAAGCGAAGTTTGGCATATTCATACGATGCTATAATGTTTACGGTTACCCAGATGTCTGCCTTGGTAGAGGCAAAGAACAGGATGGACGCTATCTACGCCGTTCGCAAAGGGTCCCTCCCGCTGTCTTCTTTCATGAAGGAATACGACGTGGATTATGCGATTGTCAGCCGTTCCGCCGTAAATGCCAGCCAAGATGTCGCGTATACAAATTCCACGTTTGCAGTCATTCGCAGATAGATTGTCTATGTCGAAGGACAAAAACACTCTTGACGACCGTTTGAACCGGGAAGTCTTACACGGAAAGACAGACGTTGCCGTTCAGCAAGCTGAATCTGGATGGACATCTGCGGCCGGCAAAATCCGTCGGCAACGGCGTGCAGAGTTTCTCGTCCGAGGCTTGCCGCGAAAAGCACGCGTCTTGGAAATAGGAACTGGCACGGGTCTTCAGACAGCAGCTCTTCTGAACGCATTCGAGAATGTTGTCGGAATTGATATTTCTCCAGACCTGCTCGCCATCGCCGAACGCCGTGCTCCTGGCGGCCATTACTGCGTCATGGATGGCCATCGCCCTGACTTTCCAGATGGATCGTTCGATGCTATCGTTGGCGTTTCTGTTCTTCACCATCTCGACTGGGACATGGCGCTTGAGAACTACCACCGCCTGCTCAGACCAAATGGTATTGTTCGATTTTCCGAGCCGAACCTCTTCAACCCCCTCGTATTTGTAATCAAAAGCATACCGTGGATCAAATGTAAGGCAGGCGATAGCCCTGACGAATATGCGTTTACCCGTTGGCGGATACGTCGATCTCTCGTTCGTGCGGGCTTTACTGACATTGTCATCCGGCCATTCGAGTTTTTGCATTACGCTACCCCGGAACGGTGGATTCCGCTTGTGTTGAAAATAGAAAACTTGGTCTCTCGATCGCCGATCAGGGAAATAGGTGCCTCTCTGCTCATCGATGCCCGCCGACCACATTGATAACGATGCCCCGCAGGCATGAAAACCAGAAATAAAGTACATATTGACCGTTTGGTTGGACTGCCACTGGCATGGAGTCTCAATCTCGCTGCACGTCTCTTGGGGAAGATTGTGAGCCGAGATCACGGCATCTCGGAGACGAATGTCCAAACAGTCGCCATCACTAAGTACGTCGGGATGGGTAGTATTCTTCAGGCGACCCCGCTGATTCGTTCGATTAAGGTTCGGTTTCCGAAAGCGCGAATCATCTTTGTGACCAGCCGCTCGTACCAGCGATTAGTGGAACGATTGGAGTATATAGACGAGATTATCACAGTGGACGACAGCGGCATGCTTCATCTTGTGTTCAGTTCGTTCAGTGCGATCGCAGCCCTAATCGGTGAACGTGTGGATCTCTTCTTTGATTTGGAAGTTTACTCAGCGTACGCCAGTATCGTATCTCTCCTGAGCCTGTCGCGGAATCGAATCGGTTTATACCGGGAGTCGGCTGAACACAAGATGGGCATTTATACGCATTTGATGTACTTCAACACCCGCAGTCCCATCCGTTACATCTATCTTCAACTCGGCAGCACTGTCGGTTGCGAACCGGTGGAACCTGATCGACTGGGTAAACCACGCGTTGATGATACTGACCGTCATGAACTGGCGACTTTGTTTGCCACTTACAGAATCGGCCAACAACCATACCTGGTAATCAACCCTAATGCTTCCGACCTTATGATTGAACGGCGGTGGCCCGTTGAGCGGTTTGCTGCGCTGATCGGGTATTTGACCACACGGTTAAAACTGCCGGTGCTATTGATAGGTTCGCCGTCCGAACGAGCATATGTTGCCAGCCTTATTGAGCTGATTTCCGGCGCCGAATCCGCAAGGGTGCATAATTTGGCCGGGACCTTGTCGCTCGGCGGGTTGCTTGCACTGTTAGAGCATGCTCGATGTTTGATCACCAACGACACGGGACCAATGCATATGGCGTGGGCCTTGGCCACGCCTTCTGTATGTTTGTTTGGACCGGGGGATCCAGCCCATTATGGCCGGTCGGGAGCGGGAGTCCAGATTCTAAATCATCCGGTATATTGCAGTCCTTGTCTGTACGAAACCGACGAACCCCCATGTCGGGGAAACAACATCTGCATGCAACGCATCGAGGTGGAGACCGTGTTCGCATCGGTCCAGCGAATTATGGCCGATACGATTCCGGAAAACCCGTCCATTTTCGCTCCAGAATTCTTTATGGATGAGAGGGGGTTGCCTCTCGGTCGAGTTGTGCACTGGTCAATCGAGAACGTTATCGCTTAAGGTGACAAGACCATGGCAATTTTCGTAATTGGCTCAGGACCTGCTGGAGTTGCAGCCGCCTATAGTTTACTGCGAAAGGGATTTGCTGTGACAATGTTAGACGTTGGCTTTCGACTTGAGGCGCAACAACAGCAAATTGTTGATCGTCTCTCTGTCGGAGTGCCGGAGTCTTGGGATGAGAAGGATCTTGAAGATTTGCGGAGTCCCACCAAAGCCAGCATTGGAGGATTGCCACAGAAGCTTGCCTATGGATCGGATTATCCCTATCGGACATCGAGCGAATTGATTCAACTCGATCAGTCTGGCTCCGACCTGTTGATTTCGCACGCCTTTGGTGGACTCAGCACAGCTTGGGGCGCAAATGTCATGCCTTTTCTCGCGAAGGACATCACCGATTGGCCAATTGGCATTGCTGATCTGACAAGCTATTACAGGGCTGTGTTTAGCTTAATTGATCTGGCCGCACGAGAAGATCGACTAAGCCAGATGTTTCCGCTGCATTCGGATCGATGCAATTTCCTGAGGCCCAGCCGCCAAGCTGAGGCACTTCTGATAACTCTCGAACAACATCGAGACACATTGACTAGACACGGTTTTGAGTTTGGCCAATCACGCCTTGCCGTACGCAATTATCCGAAAGGCGGCGACGCCGGTTGTCGGTACTGCGGTTTGTGTTTGTATGGCTGCCCATATGGATTGATCTACTGCTCCGCTCATACCATGGTGGAATTGCAACAATCTCAAAGCTTTAAATACGTGCCAGGCTATTACGTTGAACGGCTGGCAGAATCGCGAACTGGTGTCACGATACACGCGCGCAGAGTCGCTGACGGTCAGAAGCAGAAGTTTTCGGCAGAACGCGTCTTCCTTGGTTGTGGAACAGTCTCGACAACGAGAATAGTTCTTGAGTCTCTTGATGACTTGGAACGGGAGATTCTGGTTCGCGATAGCCAATACTTCCTAACCCCTCTGCTCAGTTTCCGTGCTACACCAGATGTTACCACCGAGCGTTTGCACACGTTGTCGCAGATATGCCTGTCCTTGTGCGATTCGGCATTGAGTCCACGATCCATTGAGTTGCTGATCTACACATACAATGATCTTTACCGTCGAGCGCTGGAAAGAATCCTGCCCTTTCGCTCGCTGCGGAACTCCCTGCTTTCACGTATCATGATCGTGCAAGGGTATTTGCATTCCGATCATTCATCAGCATTGGCGATGCATATAGAACGCACGCCTGGTACCGATCCTACTCGCGTTGTCCTAGAATGTCGCGCCAATCCACGGACACGACCGATGATCCGCCAAGTTCTGCGGCGACTGCGCACAATTGCGCCCGCTCTGCGGTGTTTGGTTGCACCTTTCATGACTCATATCAGTGCTCCAGGTAAGAGTTACCATGTGGGAGCCAGTCTGCCGATGCGCGAACGGCCTAATGATTTCGAGTGTGATGTGTTAGGTCGGCCGACCGGCCTCAAGCGTGTTCACATCATTGACGCCTCATGTTTCACATCGATACCAGCCACGAACGTCACCCTCACGGTCATGGCGAACGCGTACCGGATCGCTGATCAGGCGGTTGAATTATGAATGTAGGAATCACAGGCGCTGGCGGCTATGTCGGCTCTCATCTGGCACGATACCTGGAAGAGCACGGACATGTTGCCGTACGCATTTCACGCAGTAGTGGTCTCCACTTGGGAGAACCAATCCAGTCGAAACTCTTCAAAGGTTTGGATGCACTCATTCACGCCGCTTATGATTTCAACAAACGCGATCCTGCGGAGATCACACGCGTGAATGTCAACGGTTCCATCGCCATCTTTGATGCCGCTGCAAAAGCTGGAGTTGGCCGAATAGTTTTCATCTCTTCGATAGCAGCTTTTCCAAAATGCCGTTCGCTATACGGTAAGGGAAAACTTGCAGTCGAGACGCATGTGCTCCTTTTGGGCGGCTGCGTTATCCGTCCTGGCACGGTTTACGGAGCAGATGCTGGAGGGATTTTCCGCATGTTGTCCACTCTGGCAGCCAGACTGCCGGTAATTCCAGTGCCGGGAACAGGGAGACAGCCTATTTACCTGATCCATATTGATGATCTTTCGGCTCTAATCGAACAGCTTCTCCGTGCTGATATGCCAAAGCGATCGAGACTCGTGAGCGTTGCCTGTCCTGAACCTTTATCGTTACGTGAAATCCTGACAAGAATTGCAATCGGCCTCGGAAAGCGCAGAGTCTTTCTGCCAGTCCCGACAGGCTTGTTGATGGTAGGCATTCAGACTTTGGAAACAATTATGGGAAACAGATGCCCGGTACGGAGCGATTCACTGTGTAGTTTGTTGCATTCAGATCCGGCACCAGATTTTACCCTACCTAAAGAGTTGGAAGGAGTAGGATGCCGTATATTTAGATAGATTGACAGCAGGATCAGAAATACAAAAACCGGATCCGTGTTTCCGTGAAAAGCCGATATGAAACAGTTGACTGGATTCAATACGAAGATCGCGCAGATCGCCATCCTGTTCCTGACTTTGTAGAGCTCCAGCAGTTTCCACAGAATAAGCACAGACGCAAAATCAGCGAAAATTGGCAGCAGCCGGAACACAAACGGAAAACCCAATCCCGTTTCAGTTGAAACCCACGCGATAACTTTCAGCATCCACGAAACAAGGGGAGGATGGTTGTATATTTTCACCAGCCCGTATATCTTGAAGGTGCCAAATTGCTGGATGATTCTTGCAAAATCCATCCAGTACATCATATCGTTAGTCCCAAAGACATGATAAGAAAAGACCAGCTTGGCAAGAAGCACTATCAGGGCCACAGTCACAACCAGAATGAAGTTTCTGTCCGAATTGGTTTCGCTTTTCACTTCTTTCATTGTGCCACAGATTCCTAAACTCATGAAGCGCTTCCGGAATTCGAAGTGAGCAGCCTGATCGTGCCGTATTCTCCGTCATAGCCGGCATCCCGAATGACACGACCTTCACGCATCCGTTCAATTGCCTCGCCCAGTCTTGGCGGGCCGTTCCGTTCAATCTCGTCAGTGCGAGCACTCTCAAGAATAAAGAGTTCCGGTCCAATTTGCGAAATTAGCGCTTCGTATGCATACTGTACCTTTTTGCTTGCCGGGCCAACTCCCATGATTTCGGAAAGGATTTCCGTCAACGGCACAAAACTACGGAATGGAGCAGCTCCTTCCAGTTTCGTCCCATCCGGGCGATCAGCCAATTCCTCAACCCGATTTAACACCCCAACCGTGACCGGCTTACCGCAGACAGGGCACAAGCCTTTGTTCTTTCGTGTTTCCTCCGGAAGCAACCGAACAGCGCATTTCCGATGACCGTCAGCATGATACTTCCCCTCCTCCGGAAAGAACTCAATAGTCCCGGCATAATCTTTCCCCGTTCTCAGCGCATCACGGATTGCGAAGTAACTCATATCCATGTCGAACGCGCACGCCTCACGCGCAAGTTTCGCCGGCGAATGGCAGTCGGAATTGGAAACCAACCTATAGCGATCCAGACAGGAAACCCGCCAGTTCATCGGCGGATCGGACGAAAGACCTGTCTCAAGCGCGAAGATGTGCCGCGACAAGTCGCCGTAGCATTCTTCGATCGAATCGAATCCCGATTTTGAGCCAAGCACCGAGAACCACGGCGTCCAGATGTGAGCCGGTATCAGAAAGCAGTCTTCGCCGCATTCCAGCAAGATTTCCAGGAGATCGCGGGAATCGAGCCCCAGAATAGGGCGGCCATCCGACTTGATGTTCCCGATACGGGACAACTTTTCGACAAGCCGGTCCGCCTGTTCAAAGCCGGGCACGAAGACAATGTGATGCACTTTCCGAATTTTTTCGGCACGCTTGTAGATTGTGGAGATTTCGACTTGAAGAATGAAGCGTGCGGCGATGGGCTGATTATCGCGGCGTAAAGCCGCTCCTACGAGTGGAACTTCGTTCTTGAGCCGGAACAACCCCGGCTCGGCAGGTACCAGTTTCGCTTTCAATTCCGAGAGCCACGCCGGATGTGTGAAGTCGCCTGTCCCGACAACGGTCAGCCCCTTCTTGCCCGCCCATAGCGCAAAATGCTCAAGATCGGCATCCTTGCTCGTCGCCCGCGAATACTTGGAATGAACATGCAGGTCAGCGTAGAACATTGTGGATTCCTTAATCTAACGACGCCGTTAGTGAAGCTTCGCGACTGCGCTTTCGTTCACCAGCCGAATCGGAACTTTGTGTTGCGCCGCGCATCTGACACAATCCTCGAACTCGGGCGAGAATGTGATATCCCTGCCCTTCCATGTGCCGACTTTGACACGGACTTTGCCGTAACGCGTTTTGACATGGATATGACGCCGAGCCAAAATGGTTCGCTGTGTCATGTGTTCGCGAATGCCAAACGTCGTGCTTTCACGGAAGATCAGATCGATGATTTCATTGCGTTTTCCCGGATGGCACAGAACCGTCAGAAGCGTTCCTGACCGCTGTTTCTTCATCTGTACTGGAGTGGTAAACACGTCAAGAGCGCCTACGTCGAGAAGGTCATTGAAAAGCACGCCTATCAATTGCGGATTCATATCGTCAATCTCTGTCTCGAGTACGAGACAGTGGTCAGTGTTCAGTGGTCTGGTTTCAGAATCGGATTCAAGAATCATCGCCCTAAGGAGATTCGTCCGACCGTTCAACTTCCTGTGACCAAATGCGTTTGCCGCGCAACTGAACACTGAACACTGAACATCCGTCTTCGCGAGTACGCTACGCCGAGACAGGCTGAACACGCCCCCCCACGTAGTCAGCAACGCTGCTGCGGTCGGCGTAACCAGCTCGAACGGCTCATCGGTCTGTACGACTGGATGACCCTTAAGCAATTCTACCGTCGCAGGAGCCGGATTCGGCATTACACCGTGACCAGCTTCAATTGTGCCGATTCCCATCGGAAGCGGGCCAACCTGAACTTCATCAATACCCAACATTTCCAGCGCAACGCACGAGCCGACAATATCAATGATCGAATCCATTGCGCCAACCTCATGAAAATGAATCTTCTCGACCGATGTCTTGTGCACCTTCGCCTCGGCGCTCCCCAGCCGTTCGAAGACTGCGATGCTCATCGCCTTGACTTGTTGCGGCAGTTTGCTTTTCACGATCAGCCGCTTGATATCCGAGAGAGCCCGGTGCTCGTGGTGAGAATGCGGAACAACGACTTCGACCTGAACACCGTGCATGCCGCGATCGGAAGTCGGTCTCGTCACGATCTTGAATGCGCCGATTTTCATGGAGGCAATCCGGCGGCTGATTGTTTTGACATCAGTGCCAAGCCCGATAAGCGCCGCGAGAATCATGTCGCCGCTTGCGCCACCAACACTGTCAAATCTGAGGATCTTCATATTCACTCAAAACGTTGCGGCGGCAAAGGATTGCCGCCCTCCATGAGAAACATTTGTTTTTCAGGAATTGTGGAGGGTCGCAATCCTTTGCGACCATTTCACGAGCTATCGCTTCTCCCCCACTTTATTGATCATCGCCGCCGCGATACCAGCACCGAAACCATTGTCAATATTCACAACCGATATGCCAGGAACGCAAGTATTCAGCATCGCCAGAAGAGCCGCAATGCCCTGCATACTCGTGCCGTATCCGATACTCGTTGGGACAGCGATGATCGGTTTGTCTATAAGTCCGCCGACAACTGACGGCAAAGCGCCTTCCATTCCCGCCACGACAACGACAGCGCGCGCTGTGCGAAGCAATTCAACGTGGCTTATCAATCTATGGAGTCCGGCCACGCCGACGTCGTAAACCCTTTCCACCTTCGCGCCCATTCTCTCGGCGGTCAGCGCGGCTTCCTCGGCTACGGGAATGTCAGAAGTCCCAGCGCTCACAATAGCCACCAAACCGACAGGTTTCGGCGACTTTACGATTTCCACTACGATTGCGCGCGCCGCTTTGTGATAGACGGCTTTCGGGATCGCCTTCCTGATTGCCGCCCACTGCTCGGGCGTCGCTCTCGTTGCGAATATGTTTTGACCCGCTTTCCTGAGCGCCCTCATTATCGAGATGATGTGTTCGGTAGTTTTGCCTGGGCAGAATATGACCTCGGGAAAGCCACGCCTGTGAAGCCGAGCCGTGTCGACTTTTGCGAATCCAAGATCAACATGCGGTTTGCCTATAACTTTTGCCGCCTGCTTTGCGGAAAGCCTGCCCGCTTCAACCTGTTCCAATATGTGTTCTATATTCATATTTTCAATCAAACGAATATGTAGTGCAGAGTATGCAGAAAGTGAGTGAATTGTCGAATAGAGAGTATCTCACACATTGGGGACTTGTCGCAGGGACCTGCCTGATGTTAGATTTATACGGAATTTACAATAGGTGCGACGACATGAACGAATCCGGAATGCGTCCATGTCGCGCTCAAAGGAAGATGGAGGACGAACTCATGGGACAGGTAATCACTAACATCGGATGGGCAGTATTGTTCTCACTCATTGGCGGCACCGTCGGTATTGTTCTTATACTATTGGCAACGATCTCGATTCCTCGGCTTGTTGACCGATTGACTCCGGAGATAGACGAAGAGAAAGAGATTGCCCGGGGCAACAGGGCTGTCGCGGAGTATTTCGGCAGAATTGTTTCCGCCAGCATCATCGGCGTCAGCATCGTCATAGCCGCCGCAATTCTGGGTGGAATCCTCGTCGGCCTCGGATTCTAGTCGTTCAGGGAGACGAACAACGAAGTCGAGTTCGCCATGAAAAGAAGAATCCTGAAATTTGCCATTGTCGCTCTCTCGTTGGGCATGACGGCGTCATCACTCATGGCGCGCGGCGGCGGAGGTTGCCTCGAACAGGGAACTCCGATTATGACTCCTTCCGGCCCGGTTCCTGTGGAACAACTCACCCCCGGCGACACTGTTCTTGGAGTCGAATGCGACTTTGTCATGGAAGCCACAGTCATGGACGTGATTCAGGTCCAGCCCGACTATTTCTACGAACTTAGTGCAACTGGTCATGTTCTGCGCCTCACCGGAGAACATCCGATCGAAATAGCGCCTGGCGTTTTCCGGGAAGCATCTTATCTCGAACAAGGCGATGGAATATGCATTCGGGATCAGGAGGCAATACACATCGCGAAGATTGAATCATATAAGCGCATCCAAACAGGAATGCCGGCATACAATCTACTGGTGTCTCCGTGCGGAACTTATCTTGCCAACGGCGTCGTGGTGCACAATAAAGGCTGTTTCCTGCCAGATACACTGGTGCGCAACGCCGATGGATCGGAAATTCCCATTTCCACCGTCAAGCCCGGCGATTCCCTGCTTGCGTTTACTCCTGAAGACGGACTCGTGCATGCCACCGTCCGTCGGGTTCTGGCACATGAAGTTGATGAATATCTGGAAGTAAGCATTTCAGGAATGTTGCTGCGGGTCACACCAGAGCATCCGTTCTATGTCGGACAAGGGACATTCAAGACCATCGAAGCGTTGAACACAGGCGATACGGTCTTCGTTTTGGACGGTAACGCGCTTAGCCCACGTATGATCGAGCGAATAGAAACCGTTCACGCCAAAACGATGGTTTTCAATCTCCAGACAGACAAGCCCAACACGTTCTTTGCCAATGGCGTGGCGGTTCACAACAAAGGCGGAGGCTGTTTTCCTGCCGGGACGCTGATTCTGACGCCGGACGGCAAGACGCCAATCGAAGATCTGGTGCCCGGCGACATAGTCACAGCTGTTGACAAGAACGGACGACCCGTATCATCACGCGTCCGCGAGACGCACACGACCCGATCATATCTTCTTGAAGTCACAACCACTCAAGGCTCGTTGATCACCACTGCGGAACATCCCTTAATGCTCTCCGGCTGCAGCTCGCGCACAGCCGGTGAGCTGCAGCAAGGCGAAGAAGTTCTCGTTTGGGACGGCATAAAGGCGCAAACCGCGACTGTAGCTGTCGTGACCGATTTGGAGGTCGTACGGGATGTCTATAATCTCACAGTCGAATGGCCTCACACATTTGTAGCCAATGACTTCGTTGTACACAACAAAGGGGGCGGTGGATTTCACGGCAGCAGTTTTCATTCCTCTCATGGCGGCGGCGGGACCGGCGGTGAACCCCTACCAGTTCCAGTCGTGTTAGGGATGATTGCATTTGCCGTTGTCGCCGTAGTAATCAGCATCGTTAACAAGCAACGTAGCGACGAGAAAGATAACCTCGACTTTGTCTACAGCCCGAGCCAAGTTGCCGCAAAGAGCGCCAAAACACTGAAACTCCTGCAATTCCTCGCCAAGCAAGATACTTCCGTCACCCCAGACACCCTTAGCAAGCAGGCTGGATCCACATTTCTCAAGCTTCAGGCGTGCTGGCAGACACGCGATTACACGCCCATGCAGCCGCTAATGATGCCAGACTTGTACGCCGAGCACCGCATTGAGATCGCCGGAATGGTTCGGAATCATGAGATCAACATGATTGACCAATTGCGAATTGACCGGATTGATCTTGTGAATATTCGGTACACGTTCAAGGAGAATCAGAGAGAGTTCACGGCGTTAATGACCGCCACTGCGCGCGATTACTACATTGACGACCGCACGCGGAGCTGGCTTCGTGGTGACGAGGAACCGGCCCAGTTCCAGGAGTTCTGGACATTCCAATTTCATGAGAAGGCGTGGCTGCTGCGCGAAATAGAGCAGACCAAGGAATCCAAGATACTGAAGGATGACAACTTCTTCGAACAGTTCACAGACACGGGTGTGAACCAAATCTACGGAAGATCAGCCGACAAGGAAGGTCCCACCGGGCCATCGCTGGAAAAGGAAGCAGACACGAAGGAAACGCGCGTCGAGAGATTGCTTAATTTCCTTGTTCAAACCGACAAGCTCTGGAACAGGGAGGCCATGCTGGAAACCGTGCGCAGCATCTTCCTTCAAGTCGAGGCTGCGCGTGAATCTGGCGATCCGGCCACGATTCCAACCGGTATACTTTTCCCAGGGTTGGCGGCAAGTCTCAGCGCAGAACTCAAGAAGAATCAGGACAAAGGCATTACAATGGAATTCCGCAACCTATGCGTACGGAAAGTGGAACTGATGCTGGTGCGAAACTATGCGGACAATTCCAAAGACGAATTTTTTGTCCGCATTCGAGCTCATGCCCAGACAATTGTGACTCAAAATACTGTCGCACTTCAGAGAGATGCCGATGTGACGCCGTTCGAGCAATACATGACCTTTGGCCGGCTCGACAACCAGTGGAAGTTGAAAGAGCTTCTTCTTCCCGCCGATGCGGCTGCGCTGGCCTCGCAGGACAACATTGACGAAGGTTCCAGCGCACAACAGATGGACTGGTATTACCAACACAACCGCGCGACCTGATAATCATCCGACATAACGTCATTCAACAATAAATGGTTATACCCGGCCAACCTTGATCCGAAACCTGCCCACACTCCAGGCCACTGAGAGAAAGCAAGCGGGAACGAGCGTGTGAAAACAAAGAGCGGGACAGGATAAGGCGCTAGGCAGCGGGAAACTGTCACGGATCAGTCGCGCGTGGCAGTATTGACATCGCTGTTCTGCTGTTCAATTACCTTGCTCTCAAACCGAGGGCGAGGGCGGCACATCTTTCCGGCCCCATTCGCCTGGAGCAGTCGCCAGTTCGTAGCGTAATACGCCGCCATTCGCGATCTCGCTGTGACGGAGCCAGGCACGGTTGAGCGGCTTGCCGTCGAGCGTGGCCGATTTGATGTAGAGATGTTCGTCGTCAGCGCCGGGCGCTTCGATCGTCAGCGTCTTTCCGGTGTTTCCAAGTGCAATCTCCGAGCTGCTGAATACAGGTGTGGAAAGAATGTAGATGTCCTGCCCCATGATCGGATACAGGCCGAGCGCCGAGCACATATAGAACGAGCTCTGGCAACCCATATCCTCGTTGTCATCCAATCCATTGCGCGCCGGCCTGTAGTGCTGCTGCATCTTAGAGCGGACACGTTCGGAAGTCAGGTCAGGCCTTCCGGCATAAACATAAAGATACGGGAGGTGAAGAACTATTTCCTTCCAGGGATGACGGTTGTCCGGATGGAAGAATTTGTCGAGATGACGAACAAATGCTTCCGCCCCACCGTGACGCGAAATCAGTCCGTGCATGTCATGGTGAATGTTGAACGACCACGCATGACCGCTGCCTTCGTAGAAATGCGGATCGGCCCAGCAATCGGGACGCAGGGAGTCAGGGACAAAATCCTCGACCCAGCTTCCGTCCGGACGGCGCGGGGAAATGGATTTGAGGTCGTCGCGCCAGAGATTCCAAATCTTTTTAGAGCTTTCAAGATATGCTTTTGCCACGTCGGCATGCCCGAGCTTTGCCGCAAGCGAGCCAATGCACCAATCCTGATAGGCATATTCTACGTGCCGCGAAGAGCCCTGCGGTGCGCGGGTCGAGACGTAGCCCAGCGAAGAAGCATAGTCTTCAAGATAACGGCCATATAGGCTGGGATCTGGCGAAACCTGCTCGGCATTCTTTCGCATGCAGGCGAGAGCTTTTTCATAGTCAATGCCCGGGAACCCTTTCAACGCGGCTTCACAGAACAGGACATCCGCTGAACTGCCGCCCTGAATGAAGGCGCTGTGGCCCGCAATCCAAGCATCAGGAATCCAGCCGATATGGCCGGCCACATCCAGCAGGCTGTTCAATAATGCCGTTTCACGTTCCGGATCGAACAAACCAAGGAAGGAATTGGCATTGCGTACGCTGTCCCACAGACAATAGTAATCCGTGAACGCCTGCTCCTTGGACTCCCACAAGGGGTTTTCGTCGTTCACCCCAAGATCGGTCGGCATGCAAAGAAGCCGGTAGAACATTGTGTGAAACATCTTTCGCTGCGTCTCCGTTCCGCCATCCACGCGGATCCGGGAAAGCGAACGATTCCATGTCGCTCGCGCATCGTTGCGAACGGCATCGAAGTCTTTGCCTCCGACTTCGCGATCCAGACTGGCGCGCGCCTTTGCCACACTGACAAACGATACACCGACGTTGACGCAGACCTCGCGAGCATCGCCGAAAGTCAGCACCGCCTTGCATTCGGGGCCATCTTCGGCGACTCCGCTATGCAAACCCGCGTTGTTACCAACCAGCTTGTCGCTGGCGGCCATATTGAACCGCGCGCAGAAGAAGACAGAATATGGAAACGAGTGGCCCCACCCACCCTTGAAATCGCCGCGCCCGACAACTTCCGAGTCGGATACACATTCAATAAAACCACCCGTGGATACGCCGCCGGAGGAATTCTCCCCTTCCCCGACACGTATGACTGCCCCAACATTTATCAATACGTTCGCGCGGGTAGCTTTCGGAAAGATATAGCGATGCACGCCAACGCGCGGTGTTGAGGTAAGTTCCACTTTTACGCCGCTTCGTTTCAGAAGAACCGAGTAATAACCGGCTTCGGCTTTCTCCTCCAATGGTTCTTGAGACGCCGGAGGAAGCGATGCCGGATCGGTGAATGGTACGAGCCCAATGTTTCCATAGCGCCCGTTGCCGCCTGTGCCTGCAACGTGGGTGTGGCTGAACCATTTGATCGGACGGCCGGATGCATATCCGGTCGTATCTGTTGGTGGCATGCAATCGGGCGCAAGCCGCACAAGGCTGTAAGGGAGATACGGCCCGCACAAACAGTTGCCCGGCCAGCCAACCCCGATGAAAGGATCAACCCATTTTGTAACATCTTCTCTGCGCTGCGTTTTCATGAATGCAACGAAACATACATGATGAGGGACAGAGGAAACAAGCGGCAAGATGCATGGAATAGTAAATCACCATAATCCGCGCGTAAAGGCGCCACATGAACAGCACAGCCGCCATTCTGTTGCCGAAAGACGGCTCACCGAGGACGGTTCGCCCCACCGGGGTTTGCACAAGCAGTGCTTGATTTGAACTGGCAGCTGCTAAGTCTTATTGACCACCTCCGTATGCTGTGTCATCATCAAACCAGAATGAGAACAACAATTTGAATCCGAGAAAAACCTGCGCTGAACATAAGCATCACTGATGAGCACTTTTGTTTCCATAGGCGACTTGGGTAAACATGAAGGCGAGGAAGTCAGCCTGCGCGGGTGGCTGTCCGGAAGACGAAGCGGCGGGAAGATTATCTTCCTGCAAATGCGCGACGGCACCGGGATATGCCAGTGCGTTGTCGAGGCGGCGCTCGCGCCGGCATTCGAGACCGCCGCCAAATTGACGCACGAATCTTCTTTCTCAATCACCGGCAAGGTCCGGAAGGATGAGCGCGCCCCGGGTGGCTATGAGATCACCGTTTTGACGGTCAGCGCGATCCACATCGCTCAGGATTTTCCGATCACGCGCAAGGCGCACGGCCTGGATTTCCTCATGTCGCACCGCCATCTCTGGCTGCGTTCGCGTAGGCCAACCGCAATATCGCGCATACGGCACACGCTCATTAATGCGATCCGCGCGTTCTTCAACAATCGCGGTTTCACGCTCATTGATACGCCGATCCTCGTGCAAGGGGCAGGTGAAGACGCTCAAACGCTGTTTCCAGTTCAGTATTTCGACGAGAAGGCTTTTCTCGCACAGACCGGCCAGCTTTATCTCGAAAGCGCGTGCATGGCGCTGGGCAAGGTCTATTGTTTCGGCCCGACCTTCCGCGCCGAGAAATCGAAGACACGCAGACACCTCACCGAATTCTGGATGGTCGAGCCGGAAATTGCTTTTGCAGAACTGGGAGACGTTATGCAACTTGCCGAGGACATGGTTTGTGAGATCGTTTCCGCCGTTCTTCGGAACAACGAAGCGGATCTCACAAATCTGGGGCGCGACATCGAACCGCTCAGAAAAGTGTGCAAACCATTCGTGAGGATGACCTATTCCGAGGCCGCGCAAAAGTTAAAGAGCGACGAAACCGCAAAGTGGCTGGAGACGGAACTGGCGCTCGACAGAGCCAGACTGAATGATGCAATCAAAGAACTGGGAATATTGGAGAAGAAGCTGGAATCGGTAAAGCCGTCGCAGAAGGACGAACTGCAGGCGCAGACACATGAGCAGCGCGAAAACATTCGCGATCTTGAAGACGATGTCCGGAACCGGCCGGAACATATCAAGCTGGCGCAGTCATTCGAATGGGGCAAGGACCTCGGCGGTAGCGATGAAACAATCATCTCCCGCCAGTGCGACCGACCGGTCTTTGTCACGCACTATCCAAGGGAAGCCAAGGCTTTTTACATGAAGCGCTCCACAGACGATCCGCGGGTCGTCAACAACGTGGATTTACTTGCGCCTGAAGGTTATGGGGAAATCATCGGAGGCAGCCAGCGCGAGGACGATCTCGATATTCTTGTTGGCGCCATCAAGGAAAAAGGCCTGAACCCGGACGATTATTCGTGGTATCTCGATCTGCGCCGTTATGGCAGCGTTCCGCACGGCGGGTTTGGCCTTGGCATCGAGCGCACGCTCACCTGGATATGCGGGCTCAAGCACGTGCGCGAGACAATTCCATTCCCGCGCACAATGGGCCGGATTTACCCCTGATAAGTCAGCGCTTCGGCGATTTGGATAGCGTTGAGCGCGGCGCCTTTTCTGATGTTGTCGCCTGCAACGAAAAGACAGAGGCCGTTCTTCACGGTGTTGTCTATTCTGATGCGTCCGATGGTGCAGTCATCTTTGCCGGCGATGTCCAGCGGCATGGGATACTTGCCGGCCGCAAGATCGTCAACCACATGCACGCCGGGCGACACTGCTAGAATATCGCGCGCTTCTTCGGGCGTTATCGGTTTCTCAAATTCGACGTTCAGCGCTTCCGAATGTCCGTAAAACACAGGCACGCGGACGCAAGTCGCCGACACGAGAATGTTATCGTCACCCAGAATCTTGCGGGTTTCGAAAAGCATTTTCGCCTCTTCAGTGGTATAGCCGGGCATCTCTCTCTTTACGCCGCCGATCTGCGGCAGAACGTTGAACAGGATCTGATGCGGATATGCCTTTGCGATCATCGGCTTCTTTCCCGCATAAGACTGCGCCTGGTTTTCGAGTTCCACGATGGCTTCCCGTCCCGTTCCTGAAACGGACTGATATGTCGAGACAACCAGGCGTTTTATCCGGGCAACCTTGTGAAGCGGCCCCAATGCCATGAGAGCGATTATCGTGCTGCAATTGGGGTTCGCAATAAAGCCGTGATGCTTTTTCAGTGCCTCGCCATTCACTTCTGGGATCACAAGAGGAACACGCGGATCCATGCGAAAATCGTCGCCGTTGTCCACCACGATCGCACCGCGTTTCACGGCTTCCCAGCCATAGAGTTTCGATGCGCCTTTTGCCCCTTCGGTCCCGGCGAAAAACGCGAAATCGAGACCGTCAAAAGCCTCCGGCTTCGCCTCGACAACGTGAAACTTTTCGCCCGCTATTTCCTCATCGCGCTCCGAACGGGCAAGCACACGTATTTCGCTGACAGGGAACTTGCGTTCGCGGAGGACCTTGATCATCTCCGTTCCGACTGCGCCTATTCCAACAATTCCGACTTTGTAATTCTTCTTCGCCATGTTGACCCCGTCTATGCCAGTCTTTCAGCAACCATCGTTCCGACTTCAGTCGTCGAATATCCCATCTTGCCGGCGGCAAGGCTCTTCAACTTATTCGCTGTAATATCCTTCACAGCGGTCTCGATCGCCGTCGCGGCTTTTGCTTCTCCCAGACTTTCGAGCATCATTGCCACGGCGCAAATCGCCGCCAGCGGGTTTATGACGTTCTTGCCGGTGTATTTCGGCGCGGAACCGCCGATCGGTTCAAACATGCTGACGCCTTCCGGATTGATATTGCCGCCCGCCGCAATGCCCATTCCGCCCTGTGTGATCGCGCCGAGATCCGTGATGATGTCTCCGAACATGTTGCTGGTCACCAGCACATCAAACCATTCCGGGTTCTTCACCATCCACATGCAAGTCGCATCAACATGATAATAATCGCGCTTGATTGTTGGATAGTCCTTTTCGCCCATTTCATGAAACGCCCGATCCCATAAATCGAAAACATATGTCAGCACGTTCGTTTTTCCAACCAGCGCCAGCGTGTTCTTTTTTCCGTGTTTCTTCGTGTATTCGAAAGCATAGCGCAGGCAACGGTCCACCTGAAAGCGGGTATAGATCATGTTCTGGATTGCGACTTCGTCCTTTGTCCCCTTCATCGCAACCCCGCCAACGCCAGTGTACACGTCGCCGGAATTCTCCCTGATCACGACATAATCAATATCCTGCGGGCCCTTGTTCTTGAGCGGAGTTTCGACGCCTGGGTACAGCCGAACAGGCCGCAAATTAATGTATTGATCAAGTTCGAACCTCAATTTCAGGAGGATCCCTTTTTCGAGGATTCCCGGCTTCACATCGGGATGGCCGATTGCGCCCAGAAGAATCGAGTCGAACTTCCTCAACTCGTCAATGGCGGATTCGGGAAGCACCTCGCCTGTCTTGATATAACGGGCTCCGCCGAAATCGTAGTCCGTCAGGTTCAACTTGAAGTTGAATTTGCCGGCTGCGGCCTTGAGAACCTTTACGGCTTCGGCTGTCACTTCCGGCCCAGTCCCGTCGCCGCCAATCACTGCAATCTTATAAGTTTTTGGCATATTGCACCTTTTAGTTTTATTTGAATGGGGCAAAAGGTACGATACAGCAACCGCTGTGTGCAAGAACTAATAGGACCCCATAATAACCAGCGCCATGGATGGGTCAGTTCGCCTTGAAAAACCACATCCACGTCTCAGGGTTTTACGCCGCAATATATTCTTACGACACCAAAGGTGAGAGGAATGCTCTGAACATCCACAAAACCGGCATCGCGGAACAACATGAGCACGGTCTCTGCGGAGGGGAACACCTTGATCGAATCGAGAAGATAAACATACGCGCTGCGCCTGGACAACAAAGCGCCAGCCACAGGCACAAGCAGTTTTGTGATAGCCCTGTACATGAGCCTCACCATCAGATCCTCCGGCATCGAGAGTTCAAGCACAACACATCGCCCTCCACGACGAAGCACACGAAACCACTCCGCAAGCGCTCCGCCGCGATCGCTGATATTGCGAAGCACGAAACCGCTGATAACGCCATCCACCGTTGAAGCGTCAAACGGCAACGTGAGCGCGTCACCGCGGATCAGATCAATCTGAGCCGCAACGCCCATAGTCCGAACGCGCTTAATGCCTTCTCGAAGCATCGCCTGCGAGAAATCCACGCCCCTTACCCTGCCATCGGCGGATCCCAGACGGCGTGCAATTTCAACACTTAGCGCGCAAGTGCCGCATCCTGCATCGACATAGCTGCCAGCTGGCTTCACCATGAGTTGGTCAACGGCTCTCCGACGCCACGAGCGGTCACGACCAAAAGAGATTATCCGGTTCAAGAGGTCGTAACGCCGGGATATTGTGTCGAACATCCGGCGGTTCTCGTCAGGCGAGATGAGCGCCTGCCCGCCTCGTTCAAGCCGGGAATCATACGCAGTTTTCATGAATCGTAAACTTCCAGAATCCTGTAGTCCGAATCCCTGCGCGCAGGAACAAACCCGCTTCTGCTTATCAATTCTTTCACGTTTTCGACCGTCGTACGCCTGTCGTGACCGGTCGTCCTGAGCACGTTCTCCTCAACCAGGATGCCACCGAAATCATCCGCCCCACTCATCAGGCCGAGACATCCGGCATTCTCGCTCTCTGAAAACCAGGATGACTGGATATGTTCGAAGTTGTCCAACACCACCCTTGCAACAGATATAATGCGGACATAAAGGGCGGAATGGGCAGATACCGGCACCGTGTTGCTGAGTGGAGAATGCCCTGGCTTGAATGACCAGGCGATGAATGAAGAGAATCCGCCCGTCCGGTCTTGCACGTCGCGCAGACGGAAGAGGTGTTCGACGATGTCATCCTCAGATTCCACATGGCCGTACATCATAGTCGCGGTGGTCCTGAACCCGATGCGATGCGCCGCCTCCATAATTTCAAGCCACCGGTCGGCGCTGCATTTCGCAGGGCTTACGATCCGCCTTACGCGATCCGAAAGAATTTCAGCGCCGCCGCCCGGGATCGTGTGAATGCCTTCATCCCACAAAGCATTTAAAACATAATCCACGGGCTTATTTTCCAGACGCGCCACAGCGTCAATCTCGGATGGACTGAACGGGTGAATGTGGATTTTCGGACAGACAGCTTGGATTTGTCGTATGTAGTCAAGCATGCGTTCCATGGAAACGCCATTGTGCGATCCACCTTGCAGCAGGACGGTTGTGGCGCCATTACTCGCGGCACGCCGCACCCGTTCCACCAGTTCAGCGGGAGTCAGCGTGTAGGCATCCTTCGAGTCTTCGCTCCTGTGAAAGGCGCAAAATGTGCAATTGGTGTTGCAGATGTTCGTATAGTTAGGATTCGTATCCATTACGAATGATACAAGGCCGCCGGGATGCCGACGCATTCGATCTTCATGGGCCATGGCCATGACCTCACCCAGCGGCGTATCACGAAGAAGCTGGTGGCTTTGGGCCCGATCAACACGTTTTGAAGCACCGGACAAAGGCGCGGAGCCGGGCACAGTGACGCTTTTCCTCCACGCAAGATAATCCATGAATACAGCCCCGGCTTCTTTGAGGAAAAGTTCCTGCCCGGCCAGATCTTCCGCATCGAACACCCTGTGCATGCCTTTCAGATAGGCCAGCATCTTTTCCCGTGCAACGCCAAGACGCCTCGCTTCGTTCAATGCAGATTGTTCGACAAGCTCGTTATCTCTCCTGTCCAGTTCGCCGAGCCACGCGAGCAGACGCGCCTTCACCTCGGAGGAAGCGTCACGGCGAACCACCCAGCGACAGAATACCATGGGTTTTTGAAATCGGTCATACCAGAGGGTCGCCAGATCATAGCAGAAAGGGTATCCATTCTTCTCGCGCTCCACGAGCGCGTCGTCCCCGATGAGCAACATCGCATCGGAGTTACTCTGCTCGGCACACAGGCCTGGCATTGCATTCTTCTGCCTTCCGAATCTTAGAACGAGATAAAGCAATAGCACAGACGTGGCTGATTGCCCGGTGAGATGAATCTGATCCGATGAACATAGAGCGTTGATGTCTTTCTTCGAATATAGAAATACCGAACCGACCGAACCTGACGCCGCAACACCGTAAGCACCCAGCGGCTCCACATGGTCCTTTTTTGCCAGAAGCGCGCCAGTCGGCAGGGCGGCAGCAACGACGCGCCCGTCGATCAGTGCATCCACGGATTGCCTCGGCGTGATGTAAATGAAGGTGAATCCGGCAGGACATCCAAGAGCGCGCACGGGCGCCATGTTCGCATACGGTATCATGGAAATGTTCAATTTCATATCACATGGACTCCGCCACTTCATTAAAGTCGCCATCGCGCTCAACGGCGGTGAATCCGCCCAGCCGGATCGTCGTCCGCATCGCCTCTGCGCTCATCGCGCTCGGGCTCCGCGCGTCGCCGGCATGGGCTATACGTTCCTCGCCAAGTGTGCCATCCAGATCGTCTGCGCCCCAAGACAAGGCGACTGACGCAGTGTCGGTGCCGATCATCGGCCAATACGCCTTTAGATGTGGAACGTTATCCAGAATCAATCGGGACAGTGCGATGATTCTCAGGTTGTACAATGGTGATGGTCCGCAATCTTGCGGATCGCACTTGTCAGGCTGATATGCCAGCGGGATAAAGCACGAGAAGCCACCGCTATCATCCTGTGCCGCCCTGAGCCGAAGAAGATGATCCACCACATCGGACGGACTTTCTCCCAATCCATAGAGCATCGTGGCATTGCTGGCGACTCCGATCGCGTGGGCGGCGCGATGGATTGCCAGCCATTCGTCTGGAGTTATTTTTGAGGGACAATACTTGAGGCGCATATTCTCAGAAAACAGTTCGGCTCCGCCGCCGGTCAGGGACTGCAATCCCGCCTCCTTCAGCTCCAGTAGAATATCGCGAGAGGAACGCTTCTCGTCACGGGCAAACCGGTCAATTTCCACCGCCGTGTATGCCTTGATATACATGGCAGGATGAAGCGATCTGATTCGCCTGATCAACTTCAGCGCTTTTTGAAACGGCCAGAAACGGTTGAGCCCGCCGGTAATGTGAACCTCGCTGGGGCTTAATTCTTCTATGCGCCGGATGATATCGTCTTCGGAAAACAGATAGGCATCAGCATCTCCCTCGTCGGCATGATAGTGGCAGAACCCGCATTTTCCGTCACAGATATTCGACGGATTTACGGCAAGATTGAGCACATAAGTTGCCTTCCGTCCGAATCTTTGCAGGCGGTTCCTGAGCGCCGCCGCTCCAAGTTTGTGTACGTGATCAACGGAATTATCGGATGCGAGGATGAGCGACTCATCCCTCGATATACGTTGGCAGGTTGCGGCTTTTGCGAGGATAATGTCGAGCGACTCTGCCATCAGTTGCACCCCTTTATTCCAAGGCTCTTCCATTTCGCGTCCACTGCGGCGACGGTGGCAGGATCGAAAGCGACCGGTTGTCGGTAGCCAGACTTCCAGCGAGCATCAATGCAGATCGGGAATCTGAAAATCAGCCGGTTGCCGTCCTGGATACGATCTGCCGGGTGGATATCCACGAGCGGGTCAAAGCGGGTGAACCAACCCCATAGCATCATCATCGGGTCATCCAAGGGAACGTCTTCCGAAACCAGCACATGGAACATCCATGTCGCCGTGGCTTTGTGGTTCTTCAAAGCTGCGATCACGGTATCCCTGTCTCCAGAATCGTTCACCTGTGCGACAAGAAAAGCTTCTCCAATTCCAGTCAGACCACGAATTGAGGGATGAACATCCGACGCTTTTGGCGGCGGGAGCGGCGGTTCCATGCGAAGCGGCTTCTCTCGATGCGTCGCGATGAGAATCAGCCGACTGCCCGTGTTCATGGCTGGCCCAGTGAAATCGAGTGTGTCCTGCGCCGTGGGTGCGATCAGATGAATGCCATCAGCTGCGTCCAGGTTCTGCCACAGGCTTCGACTGACCTGTCGAAAATCCCTCACATTGCCAACATCTCCATTTACCACAATCAGCACCTTGGTCAACGAGAGCTGCCCCTGTCCGAGAATGGCGAACGCCTGTTTGAGTGCTTCGTGCGGATAACGTTCGTTTACGGATGCGACAGCAAGCGGATGAAATCCAGTTTCGGGATATGCCCAAAGATCGTTCACACCCGGGTGGATGAGTTTGAGGATTGGCGCGCTCATCTCCTGGAGAGCGCAACCGATATGAAAATCTTCCTGCGGCGGCTTGCCCACCACCGTCGCCGGGAATATGGCGTTGCGGCGGCACAGAAGCCGGTGTGCACGGAATACGGGAAAGTCGGCGGAGTGGGAATAGTGGCCGAGATGATCGCCAAACGGACCTTCTCTACGACAGTCTCCGGGCGATACTGTTCCTTCAATGACAAACTCGGCGCGGGCCGGAATCTTGTGGCCGGTTGTGCGTCGAGCGATCACTTCGAGTGGCTGACCCATTATCAGAGCGGCAAGTATCCGTTCGTCAATTCCCTCCGGAAGCGGAGCAATGGCAGCCAGGGTGAGCGCGGGAGGACCGCCCAGAATGACGCTGATCGGGAGCGGTTCGCCACGTTCGCAGGCTTTTTTAAAATGGAAGCCGCCACCTTTCTCGATCTGCCAGTGCATGCCGGTGCTTGTCGCATCGAAACGCTGCAAACGGTAGATGCCCATATTCCCAACGCCGGTTTCCGGATGGCATGTGTGAACGAGGGGAAGCGTGAAGAAAGGCCCGCCATCCAGCGGCCAGCACGTAAGGCAGGGCAATTTGTCCAAGTCTGGAGGCTCGTGCAACTCCTCCATTACCGGTCCGCTCGACACATTCTTCAACCTTGCGTTGAGGAGCCTGAATATTTTATTCCTCGCGCGCCAGATTCTTCCCATGCTTGGCGGTATAATGTCCTCTGCTATGCTGGCCAGAAGTTCTCCAACTTCCGATGGATGTCGGCCAAAGACGCGGTCCACACGCTCGCGTGTGCCAAAGAGATTGGTGACGAGTCTTGTCTCACAACCTTTAACATTTTCGAACAGAAGAGCCGGACCGTTTTGCGCCAGAACGCGATGCTGTATGACGGTGATTTCCAGACGCGGATCGACTTCCTCGCTGATTCGCACCAATTGACCGCTCGATTCAAGGTCATTGATGAAACTTCCCAGGTCGGGAAAACTCATCGCACATCCTCCCAAGTCCGATCGGATGCCTTGCCGAGGAGCGCGATTACGCGGTCAATATAGATATCGAGGAGCTGACGAAGCGATACGGTGTCTGGGCTGGCCGTATCCAGCATGTAGTACGGCGGACTCATAGGCATCACGATTCCACCGGCTTCGCTTACCGAAACCGCATTCCTCAAGTCAATCAGAGTGAGAGGAGATTCCCTCAGGCAAAGCACGAGCGGACGCTTTTCTTTCATGTGGCAATGAGCGGCGCGGGTGATGAGAGTGGGGGAAACACCGGAAGCTATCTGCCCCAATGTGTTGCTCGAGCACGGCAGGATCACCATGCCAACCGAAGCCACAGACCCTGATGAAACAGGCGCAGCCAGATCGTCATCGTCGTAGAGCTTGTCCACCTTGCCGGTGAGTGCTGAAAAAGAGCCGCACTCCTTCTCGTAAACGGACTTGCCCCATTTGCTGGCAACCAGCGTAATGGGCCAGGGCGATTTTTCTATCAGCGTATTGGCGGCCACAGCGCCTGTCGCGCCAGTCAATGCCAGAATCAGATTCGCCATAACTATCTCCTAAAGATAGACAACCAACGACCCCACGATACTCGCAATCGCCGACAACGGAAAGAAACGCAGCGGCAACGGAATCCGGGACATATACGATAAACAGAAAGTGACGGCGCAGCAGCCGACGGCAACCCATGCCCATCGCCCAGTCGAGCAGCACGCGGCAAATGCTATGAGCAGAAACATTGCGGCGGCATGTGATGCGAAGGCCACCCGCTCGGCCACTTTGACGCCGAATCTGCCCGGGATGCTGTGCACGCCATGCTCATGATCGAATTCCTGATCCTGCATCGCGTAAATTATATCGTAACCGCTCATCCAGAAGAACACGAATCCGGAAAGAAGAAAGATATCTGGCGCTATCGATGGACGCCCTTGAACAGCAACATAAGCGGCAAGCGGAGCCATGCCCAGCACCAATCCTATGCCATAATGGCAAAGACATGTGAAGCGCTTGAGCAATGAATAAACGGTAAGGAAGAATGCCGGAACCGGGGAAAGTGCAAGGATATGCCAGCCCATCAGCGCACACGAGAACAGGTAAACAATCAAGCCGATTGCCGCGATCAGCCATGCCTTGCCCAATGACATGGTTCCAGCCGGCAATTCGCGCTGTTTTGTCCTGTCGTTCATCGCATCCATCTTCCTGTCGAAAATGCGATTCATTGACATCCCGAGAACGCGCCCGCCGGTCGCCGCCATGATGATCAGCGCGAGCGTGTGAATCTCAGGGACATGCCGCCCGGCGCCTAGATAAGCGCCGGCGAATACCAAAGGCAGACTGAACAGCGTGTGCTCGATCTTGGTGAACCTCGATACCGCACGCAATAGATTCATTTCCGTTCCCACGTTTCCAGCAACAGCTTATCGTACAAATTCCCGCCAGACCCGATCCGCCAGAATACCGGACATCTTGCCCAGATTACCAAGCATCAGTTCACGATCACCATCGCCAGCCAGGTCCGTGATACCTTTGATGGCGTATAGCGGCATATTCCTGGCTCGACATGCTTGTGCTATCACGGCGCCTTCCATATCAACAATATCAGCATGACAGGCGATCTCGCAACGCCATACTTGATCGAACACTGGCCGGTCCACAGTTGCCAGCATGGCGGAAGGCAGATCGGTCCAGCGATCCTCCCGGCACGTGTACATTGTCTGTGTGTACGGCCACAGGCAGACTTTGGAAATCCTGAATATCTCCCCCACTCCCACGCTTTCGCCAACCGCCCCTGCGATACCCGCGTTGACAACCGCCGTCAGATCACGTTCAGCTAGAAGCATGTCAACGCCGACCTGTGCATTGGCTGGTCCCATTCCGCAGACACAAACCACCATTTGCCATGCGGCCCTCAAATCGTAGATCGAAGGGGCGGCCTGAATATGACCGGCAGTTATTCCGGCTCGAGCCAGCAATGGCGAGGCCTCCTGGTTTGTGGCAATGATTATTCCTACCACGACACGATTCCCGCCGATCTCGCCATGACTTTGAGTTGTTCGATCGAACGCATGCCTTGGTCTCCAATATCCATCGTAAATTCGTTGACGAACATTCCGATGTGTTTCTGTATTACAGCATCGTCCATCTCGCGGGCCAGGCCTCTGATGTAGGATTGCGCCAATGCCGGCTCATTGCGAACGAGCATGAGACTTTCGCGAATCGCTTTTTCGATGGCCTCATCCATGTCCGTTGGCACGTCATTTCGCACGGCTATGGCGCCGAGCGGAATCGGCGATTTCGTGGTTTCTTCCCACCACTGTCCAAGATCGCAGATCTTGCGGAGCCCCTTTTCTTCGTACAGGAACCGGCTCTCGTGAATCACGACTCCACAATCGGCGCGATCAGCGATAATTTCATCGAAGATCCGGTCGTACGACACAAAAGTCCGGTGTTGAGCTTCCGGACAATACAGCCTGAGAAGGAGATGCGCCGTTGTGTGTTCTCCGGGTAGAACTATCCGGAGTCCGGCCAGATCTGACTTCTGCACGGAATGTTGCGACACCAGTATCGGGCCGCAGCCGTATCCCAGCGCATTACCAGCCCTGAGAAGCCGGTATCGGTTCCCGAGAAGCAACAAGGCATGAAACGACAGCTTCGTGATCTCGTACTTGCCACTGAAGGCGAAAGAGTTCAGTGATTCTATATCGTGGTGGCACACCGTGATGGAATGGCCATCCAAGAACACACGTTTCGATGCGATCCCGAAAAATGTGAACGTGTCGTTGGGACACGGCGAATGTGCAAAACTCAATTCCAAAATCGCACTCTCCGTAGCCTGATCTCTACCGATACTTCGCTTTCAGGGCTTTGCCGAGTTTCGAGCTCTGATTTGCCAGGTCGAGTATGTGAATAGGACGCCGCGCCCATTCAGCCGTTATGACCAGCTTTGTTCCTTTTGTCAGGTGATCGGCGATATTCTGATACAATTTCCAACCCTCGTTCGGCGGATTCGGAATGGATGTGGAGATTGTCTTTCCGCCTTCGTGCGTCACGATTTCCGATGCATTCCAGTGCATCACGAGCGTGCCCTTCGTGCCGGTGACTTTTATGAAATGCGGATTGCTGCGCGACTCGATCTGGCTCATAGCAAGCGTTGACCAGGCGCCGCTTGCGTACCGGACGGTTATCATGGCATCGTCCTCGAATGTGTCCTTCTTCCACTTTGTGAACGGAGCCCAGATACCGGACCACATGAAGCCGTTCACTTCGACAATTTCCGACCTGATGATCTGCAACGTGTATTCCAAAATATGCACGCCCCAATCATACACGATGCCGCCGGACATGGTCTTGCTGGTCCGCCACCAGTCGCCGGGTTTGCCCCAGTTGGTCATGCCCGCATCAACGCGCACGATATCGCCGATCGCGCCTTTACGGATATGCTGCATTGCGCCAAGAATTATTCCGTCCCAGTGCCGGTTGTGATAGGTCGAGAGAACGACTTTGCTCTTCTTTGCCGCCGCGATCATGGCGTCGCATTCCGCGGTCGTGATTGCCATGGGCTTCTCGCAAACAACATGACGTCCGGCCTTGAGGCATTGCAGCGCCAGCGGCGCGTGCGTGTTATGCGGTGTGATTATGGCCAAGAGGTTGACATCCGATTTCTTCAGCATATCAGCCGCCGCGCTGTAAGTCTCGATGCCGGGGAAATCTTTGGCGGCGGCTTTCAGCCGCTCTTTGTCTATCTCGCAAATGGCGGTTGGCGTCATCCCCGCCCGTTTCATCTCATTGAGATGGGCCGCGCCCATGTTAAACGTGCCGCCATACCCGATAACTCCAACCTTGATATCACCGGCCTTTTTGAATGTTTTCACCATTTCCTCCGATTTGACTCGTTTAGTACACAAAGCGGTCTAAACCAACAACATAAAGATCTTCAACCATGAAATACACTAAAACCTCGAAAGAAAAAGATACGGTCATGCCTTTTATTTTGGCGACTTTCGCGTGTTTTGCAGTTAATTCCCTTTTGACATAAACTCCGGAACTATTCTTTGCCGTGCAGCCCATAGAATGCCGCGTTTCGCCAGCTCCAGAGCTTCAGGCACGTTGAAATCTTTCGCGACATGCCCCAGAGAAGTGTAGAAAACCCGACCTTTGCCCCACATTCTTTTCCACACGACCGGCATGACTGTTCCACGAATCCACGGAGTTCCGTGCTTGCCGTTGAAAGTCGTTGTGGCGAGGACTTCGTTGCCGGGATCGGTGTGCATATAGTATTGCTCGGAGTTGATCCTGAAATCCTTGAGTCCGCGCGTGATGGGATCTTTCTTGTTGATCATGTTTACGATGTAAGGGATACAGTTGCCGGGATGCGCGACCCATTGACCGCCGGTCATGAACTGGTATTCCGTGTCGTCGCGGAACGAGTCGCACATGCCGCCATGCCAGCCGGCCAGCCCCACGCCGCCATGGATGGCTTCTCTCAACCCTTTGCTCT